>JBGTCY010000330.1:0-5596 GCA_041748615.1 Chitinophagales bacterium | reverse complement strand
ATATAAAGTATGATTTCCTCTGGTTCGGATAATGTAGTTGGCGAATAATAACCCGATTTCATGCAGTTCACCTTCCGGCAAAAACAATAGAAATTTTTGATTGATGCGTTGGTCGGGAATGGATAATCCATCCGTGGCGACAATCAGTTTTTGCCGGATAAGATTGGACATGAAATGTTCCTGCGCGGGGTTGATGGAACCGATCTGCCACAGTACTCCGATTTTTTCAAGGAAAGGATACAGAATTTCATTCACCGTAGTTTCTACGCCAAACCGGAGCAAACAATTAGAAACGAGCTTTTCAAATTTTATTTCATCAAAATCCGTCATCGCGCTGATGAGTGAGTTGATTTCAAAATCCCGCAGATTATTTTGTGAACCAAGTTCCAAAACCTTTTCGCTGATAGATTCAGGTGTCATGGCAGCGACCTTAGAGATTTTGTGTCCGTATTTCAATAAGAGGCTCACGTTCAGCAAATACCGTAAATCTTCATCATCATAGAAGCGGATGTTTGTGTCAGTGCGTTTGGTGTTGAACAGGTTGTAACGCTTTTCCCAAATACGCAGCGTATGGGCTTTAACCTCTGTTAATTTTTCAATATCAGTGATGGAATAACGCCCCATTGCAGGTTGTGATAATGTAAAAAACATATCACGCTTTGGTAAACATCCGGTTGCGCAATATGTTTTGCAATTTTCAGATTAAAATGATGTTTAAAGAAATAAAAAACAAGATAGTTATCAACAAATAGGGGAGCGCTAATTTGTTTTCTCTTATGAAATTCAATTTAAAAAAAAGCAGATGCAGTAAAATTGAAACCCCAAACCATCCGATAAAGTTTTCCGCTGGCGCGTTCCCGTTGCTCCAACTCCAGAAATCAAGCAATGGCGCTACCGGCTCTATCAGTAAATCTATTAACACCATCATTACTGAAGCGGTCAGCACTTTCAATGGAAGTCGCTTATTATTTTTAGGTGTTTCACCGGAATGAGAAGGATGGGGTTTGTTTCCAAATATTTTTTCCGTCACCACTCCGGTTGCATAAATTAATAAAATCCAATTCAGTCCGATTAGCGGAGGTACAGCACCGATTTTTAAACCTAAACTGTCGCCATATTCATACTCACCAAAGGGAAATCCGGTGTGAACGCCTGAAAGTTCAACGCCATATCCGGTCAGGTAAGTCAGAAAAAGAAAAAGCATGAATTGCTTGTTCCATTCCCGGTGTAAAATACCCAACGCGACACTGGAAAGTATTAACGATACGGGAGTGAGTCCGGCAAAAAACGGGCGGGTGAGTTCAAATGACAACCCCGCGATTCCAACAAGATGGAAAGAGATTAGAACAAAAAGGGCGATTTGATATTGAACAGACTGTCTGATGTCGATCACGCTAATGAGTTATCCGGTAATTAAATCCGTTGTGATTTTTGCCGAAAGCAGGCAAAGCGGAATGCCGCCTCCGGGGTAAGCGGTTCCACCGCAAAAGTAAAGGTCTTTCACTTTCCAAAAATTCGGGTGACGTAAAAAGGGCGCGAAAAGTTGATTTGAATTGTTGCCATATAAAGCTCCCAGATAACTGTACGTATCCGCCTGAATTCCAGCGGGCGTCCAGCACATTTCGTGAAGAATGGAAGGTTCGGGATTTTCGCCCATGATGCTGTTCAGTTTTTTCAAAATCAATTCCCTGCCCGTTTTTTTTAACTCATCCCATTGATGATGTTTTTGCAAATGCGGCACATTGACCATCACAAACCAGTTTTCTTTTCCTGCCGGTGCATCGGCTTTCACCACTTTTGAACTCACATAAACATACACTGTAGGGTCGTGAAACAATTCTTTTTTTTCAAACAAGGTTTCAAACTCCTGCCGGTAGCTGTTTGAAAAGAAAATATTATGTACTTCCAAATCCGGGAAAGTCTGATTCATCGCCCAATAAAAAATAAGCGCGGAGGTGGTTTTGGGTTGCTTCAGATAAAGTTCTGGCGCTTTGATTTCCGGTAAAAGTTTGTTGTAAGTGAATTGCACATCCATGTTACTCACGATGACATCCGCAAGATATTCCAACTCATTGACAACAACTCCGGTCGCTCTGCCATTTTTAAGAAGAATCCGATTTACATAGTGACTGAAATGAAATTGAACACCCAGTTCTGTGGCTAATTTGTACAGAGCATCTGCAATTTGATACATGCCGCCCTCAGGAAGATAAGCTCCGAGGTTGTGTTCCAGGTGCGCAATCATATTGTAAATACCCGGCATTTTGTAAGGATTAGAGCCATTGTAGGTGCCGAAACGGTCAAACAACTGCACGGCTTTGGGCGCTTTGAGATGCAGTTCATTCTCGCGGTGCATGGTGCGGAACAAATGAAAATGCGTCACGCTGAGGATGGATTTCAGGAGTTTAAAATCAGCGAGCAATGACCAGTTATAAATCGGTTTTTCCAAAAAAATCCTGCCGACATGGTTGTAGTAGTCCGCTTGTTTTTTGAGGAACGACATTGTTTTTTCCTTTGGAACACCGGCTTTCAGCGCTAATTCATCCGCGAATTTTTCAGGGTTGCCGTAGGCGGAAATAGCTTCGCTGTTTTCATAAAAATATTTTGTAACAACTTCCAATCGGTGATAATGAAAGTAATCACGGGGATTTTTTCCAGCCTCCGCGAACAACTCATCTACCAAGCCGGGCAGGGTAAAGAGTGAAGGTCCGGTGTCGAATCGAAAGCCATTCCATTGGCGTTGATTGAGCTTGCCGCCTGCCTTCGCTGCCGATTCAAAGACGCTCACCTCAAATCCTTTCAGACGTAAGCGGATAGCTGCGGCTAATCCACCTACGCCCGCGCCAATTACAATACATTTTTTATTGACGGTTTTCATCTGGTAAAATCATGAATAAATAAAATTTCTGTGATTTTGTTTTACAGAAGTACGGAAGTTTACCATCATTTTTCTATTTTGTCAGCGAAAAAAAACTGTTTATGAAACAATTCATCCACTTCCTTACTATTATCATGTTTTTATTTTTAGTTTCCTGCCAATCGGAAAAACCAGCTTCGAAAACCGATGAGCAATGGCAAAAAGAAATTCAACAGGCGCTGATTACAGCGCAGCCGGGTGATACCGTGTGGTTGCCGGAAGCAACTGTTTATCTCACTGCATCCCTTTCTTTTCATGGAATTGATAATGTCGTTATCAAAGGGAAGGGAATAGATAAATCTATTCTTTCTTTTAAAAATCAAACCGAGGGCGCGGAAGGAATTAAAGTCACCGCCAACAATGTCACGCTTGAAGATTTCACCGTGCAGGATATGGATGGTGACGGTATAAAAATTCAAAGCTCAAAGGGCGTTACACTCAGAAGAATCAAAGCCGAATGGACCGCAGGCGCTGATACCGCGAATGGCGGATACGGTTTATATCCTGTTGATTGCGATAATCTGCTCATTGAACATTGTCAGCTTTTTGGCGCATCGGATGCCGGTATCTATGCCGGACAATCGCGGAATATCATCATCCGCAACAACTATGCCTCCGGCAATGTGCAGGGTATCGCGATAGAAAACTGTATCAATGTGGACGTTTATAACAATCATTCGGAGGGAAATACGGTTGGGATTTCCGTGTATAACCTACCGGAATTGCCCATCATTCAGCGCGGACATTCAATCAGGGTGCATCTCAATAAAATCAATGACAACAACCATTGGAACTTCGGTGCGGAAGGCGCTATCGTGGGAACAGTGCCGGCAGGCACCGGAACGTTTGTACTAGCGGGTGAAAACGTAGAGATTTTCGAGAACGAAATCAGCGGTCATCTGACGGTGGGCACCGGAATCATCAGTTATCAAATCACGGGACGACCGATGAATGATTCGTTATACAATCCATTTACACATACTATTTCTGTCCACAATAATTCCTATCACCGGCTGGACGCAAGCCGTCCTGACACCACGAAAGAACTCGGTAACTTATTGGCGGGGATTTTCGGAAAGAATGTTCCTGATATTTTATTTGACGGCATTTTTGACCCTGAATTGCTCAACCCTGACCAGTTTCCGCCCTCCGACAAATGGATTTGCATTAAGGATAATGGCAATGCGACTTTTGCCAACCTCAGTGTACCGACAGGATTTACGGAAATTTCAACGGAACTCGAAGTACATGATTGCACGCACGAGCCGGTAATGAAAGTTTTGTTTTAAGCGCCTACCGTTTCGAATTTCTCGATATACTCTTCGGCTTTTTTCACCATGTCTTCAGAACCCACGAAAATAGGAACGCGTTGATGGAGTTCTTCCGGTTGAATTTCGAGAATGCGCTGATGTCCATCAGTCGCGCGACCACCAGCCTGTTCAACGATGAACGCCATCGGGTTACATTCATAAAGCAAACGCAATTTGCCCTTTGGCGCGTCAGTGGTAGCCGGGTAGATGAAGATGCCTCCTTTAATCAGGTTGCGGTGCAGGTCGGCAACCATTGAGCCGATATAGCGGAGTGAATATGGTTTTTTATTGCCGTTATCCAATCCCATGCAGTAGTTGACATACGCTTTCACGCCTTCTGAAAATTTGGAATAACTGCCCTGGTTGATGGAGTAAATGTTGCCTTGCTTTGGAATGGTGATGTTTGCATGAGAAAGGCAAAATTCACCGATGGACGGGTCTAATGTAAATCCGTTCACACCGTAACCGGTCGTGTAAACCAGCATCGTGGATGAGCCGTAAATAATGTAACCGGCACCCATCAGGTTCACACCTTTTTGCAGAAAATCTTTTTCAGAACAAATGGTTTCGAGATTGTTGCGTCTGTAAATCGAGAAAATGGTGCCGATGGATACATTGACATCAATATTGGAAGAGCCGTCTAACGGGTCAATGCACACGACATATTTTGCTTTGTTGTGCCCGTCAATGATAATGATGTTTTCATCTTCTTCGGAAGCAATCCCGGCACACAAGCCGCTGAGCGAGAGCGAGGAGATAAATTGACTATTGGCAAAAACATCTAATTTTTTAACATCCTCCCCCTGAATATTAGTGGAGCCGATGCTGCCGAGAATATCCATCAAACCCGCGGCATTCACTTCGCGGTTCACCACTTTGGCTGCCACCCCGATATTTCTCAAAATAGCCGACAAATCGCCTGTCGCCCTGGGAAATTCCTTTTGCTTGTTCGCAATGTATTCGTCTAATACAATTACTTTTTTACCACCCATAATGAATCTGTTTATTTAAAGACAAAATTACTCAATTATCTTTGCGCTTCGTTTTTAAAAAGCCAGATACAAAATACTCAATAAATCCTTTAAAAGCAAGCCATGTCGTTAATTATCAGAGACGCTGTACCGGAGGATATGCCCAGGGTTTTAAGTCTCATCCGCGAATTGGCGAAATTTGAAAACGCACCTGATGCAGTGAATGTCACTGTTGCGGATTTGCAGCGCGATGGGTTTGGTGAAAAACCGTTGTTCAAAGCTTTTGTTGCCGAATTGGATGGCGAGGTAGCGGGGATGACACTGCTCTATACCGGCTATTCCACCTGGAAGGGAAAACTTGTTTACTTAGATGACATTGTGGTTAAAAACGAACATCG
>JBGTCY010000329.1:0-35091 GCA_041748615.1 Chitinophagales bacterium | reverse complement strand
GTATCTTGTACAAATTGTTTTTTAACAATTCCTCATTCTGTAAAAAAAAATACGCTTTATTCATTTCATATTGGAACTCACAGAACTCAAGATTGTACTCCTTACTATTGCTATAACTTGTATTATTCAATCATTAAGTATAATGAAGATAGTGTTTGGGTGGAAAAAAGAAATGTCAAGATACTTGAAGAAAGAATTGGCGAAAGGCTGGCGGCAGTTAAACATGCCAATGGTGAAGATTGGTGGATAATAGTTAGAGCAACAAAAGTAACTGAGAATGACCCGTGCACTAATAGGTTCTATAAATTCTTAATTAATAAAAATGGCATTGAAGGTCCATATATTCAGGATATAGGTTCATTAACCTGTATAAATAATTCTTATGGCGCAGGTGAAATGACTTTTTCCAAAGAAGGGAAATATTTAGCAGTTTGTTTATTAGAGAATGGCAATATTGATTTATTTAGTTTTAATCGTTGCAATGGGATATTATATAACCACACATTAGTAGGTAATTTATCAGGGCAATTTCCTTATGGTTGTGAGTTTTCACCTTCTGGAAACTTACTTTACGTGCTTGTAGGAATTGATTATCCTCATAGTATATTATATCAGTATAATTTAAAAGCTCCTAATATTTCAAATTCAGTCATAATATTGTGGACTGATGCATCTACATTTGCAGGTGCGGGTCAATTACAAATAGCACCGGATAACAAGATTTATTTTCCTGTCAGATATAGAAGTAGTTTATATTCATATAGAGAACATTACCTTAGTATAATTAATTTACCCGATTCGATTGGTCAATCTTGCGATTTGCAACCTTTTAGTTTCTATTTAGGTGATAGTTCTAAAGTTCACAACGGCCTCCCCAACATGCCCAACTATGAACTCGGTCCGTTAACGATTTATCAGGCTGATGCGGGAGAAGATATAACGTGGTGCAAGGAAGACAGCATCACGGGCGTCTATCTCGGCTCGGAGGCGGTGGAGGGCGTGCAGTATGCCTGGCGTCCGGCAGAAGGGCTTGATAATCCCTACACCGCGCAGCCCTTCGCCAACCCCGCCCAAACCACCATGTACATCCTCACGCTCACAGACACAAGCATCCGCTACGCCTGCCAATCAAGAGACGACACCGTGTGGGTGCGCGTAGAAACCTGCCGCCAACCCGCAGGCGCGGAGTATTTCCCCACCGCCTTCACGCCCAATGATGATGGCATCAATGATGTTTTCTACATCGTGAACCCGTGGGTGGAATTATTGGAGTTTAAAATCTATAACCGCTGGGGTCAACTCATCCACCACGCCCCCGCCCCGTGGGATGGCACCTATCAGGGTAAACCGCAGCCAATGGGTACCTACGTCTATCAGGCGGTCATCATGAATGAAAACGGGGGGCAGTATAGGGTGTCGGGGGCGGTGACGTTGCTGAGGTAGAGCCTCACCCCCTCCGAAGGAGTCCGGAGTCCTTCGGACCGCCCCCCGCTCCAAAAGAGCGGGGGAGTCCAAGCGGGGTGCCTTTAAAAAACGAATACAAGCTATAATTTGAATTGCTTGGTGGTTGGAAATTGTGATGCGACTTGGCATCTTTCTTCCGCCTTTGCAGGCGGAGTGGGGAGTGAAATTGAAATTAATAACTGGAAAATTAAAAAATACCCCCCCCCTCTGGTGCAAGCGTCCGCTCCTATGAACCAACATTGTTTAAGCGTCCGCTTCCATCTTATTCATAGCTGTACCCTCGCATAACGCAAGTTAGCGCGCTTGCCTTTCGCGCTGGATAACTTGTGCTAACTCCCGCCACTACGGGATAAGTTTTTAACTTACCCGCTTAAAATTCAACATGCGCACAAACAGTCATGCCTTTCGTCCCCGGAGGTAAGACACCACAATCGCGGAACGCTACCAATCAAATCAAGGTATAGACGAACAGAGCAAGCGCCAATTCATTCTCAGACAAAGCTCACAAGCCGTCATCCAGAGCCTGTCGAAGGATGGCGCGAGCAAACGCCACTCGCTGACCCATGCTCCATGCCATTGCCTCAATGCTTGCGCGAGTACCGTGGACTGTGGATACCCGTGTCTGGCGCGAGCGTCCGCTCGTACCAATAATCCTTTAACAGAAGGTGAAAATAATTTATGCTTAGCTTTTTCTAATTGCGCTATTTCATCAGCGTCACCGAACCCTTCAAATTGGAAACCGGGCGATTAGCTAACCAGTCAATGCGGATGTGATAGACAAATACATCCGGCAGTAAAATTTTTCCGTGATAGGTACCGTCCCAGGCGAAGTTGGGACTGTTGCTCGAAAAGATTTTTTCTCCCCAGCGGTTGAACACCAAAACCTGAATCTGTTCGATGCCCGCGAGGTTGCCGAAAATTTCCCAGGTGTCATTCACACCATCACTGTTAGGCGAAAAGGCATTGGGTACAAAAATTCCGGGACCGTCAATCACCTCCACTTGTACAGTGTGCTGTCCGGTGCAACCTTGTTCATTAATGACTGTCACCGTGTAGCTGCCGGATTGACTGCCGATGAATTCAGGGACATCACAATCGCTGCACGACAAGCCATCCGAAGGTAGCCATGTAAATTGCAACACACCCGTTTGATTGGTTTCTGTTGTCAGCAAAACTGTTTCCGCCTGATACACTTTGGCGGGGTCGGGCGAAACGCTCACGAGCACCGGTTCATCGCTGAGGATGGAAGCCGGAAGCACATCGCTGCAACCGTTGGCATCCGTAATGGTCAATTGATAATCACCGGCATTGAGTCCGGTAAAAACTCCGGTTGAATTTTGTGCGCCCGTTGAAAGCGTGTATGTATATGCGGGAATTCCGCCCGTTGCCGCTGCATTGATTTGTCCGTCAGAAAATCCGAAGCAGGTTGCATCCGTGATGGTGGAAACGGCAACCAGCAAATCGGGTTCATTGAGGGTGATGGTTTGAGTAACTGTGCAAGCATCAGCATCCGTGATGGTAAAGTTGTAATCACCGGCTTGCAGACTCAACGCGCTGTTGTTTTGGCTGACATCGGGCGACCATGTAAATGTAAACGGGGCAATGCCACCGTTCGTCAGCGTTAAGATAATGCTGCCGGTGTTTTCACCCTGGCATAATACATCCGTTGACTGTACAGTCACCCCAATTGAATCCGGTTCATTTACAGTGAAATTCCCGATTTGATTACAGGTTGCAGCATCCGTTGCCGTGACGGTGTAATTTCCTGCGGGAAGAGTGACGGTTTGAAAATTTCCCACTCCATGACTCCATGTATAACTGTAAGGAGGAGTTCCTCCGCTTGGATTCACGGTAGCGCTCCCCTCTGCTCCATAACAGGAAGCATCTGTCACGTTTACATTCAGCACGGGTGCAGGAGGTTCTGTAATGGTAACGCTTCCAATAAGTTCACAGCTATTGGCATCCGTTGCCGTCACGTCATAGACCCCTGCCGCCAATCCGGTGAGGTTGGCGCCTGTCAGTCCACCTGTCCAAACATAAGTCACAGCACCGGTTGCATTGACAAAATCGGCTGAAGCCGTGGAGGAAGTGTCGCCATTGCAAACCGCGTTGGTGTTGTTCAGAACAAGACTCTGTGGTCCTGGTTCGGTGATGGTTTCTGAAATCAAAACACTGCAACCATTGGCATCCGTCACATTACCGCTGTAGGTATTTGGTGAAAGATTATTCAGCACAGTAGTTCCGCCAGGAACAGGATTTCCAAGATAACTGTAAGGGGAAGTTCCGCCACTGATATTCAATGTGATGGTTCCGTCATCAGCACCGTGACAGTTGACGTTCGTAGAAGCGGAAGTAACCGCGAAAACAGAATCAGGTTGTGTGATTACCACACTGTCTTCATGCAGACAGTTATTTCCGTCAGTGAGGGATAAATAATAGATGTCTGCCGTTAATCCGGTCGGGTTGCTGCCGGTTGCAGCGGGCGGATTCCATTGATAGTTATAACCCGGTGTTCCTCCATTGACCGCTACGTTGATACTTCCGGTGGCGTCACCATGACACAAAACATCTTGTGATGTTATCGAATAACTCAGGGCGGGTGGCTCGCTGAGTGTTGTGTTGCCTGTGATGGTGCATCCCCGGCTGTCGGTTACGGTTACGGTGTAATTTCCGGCTCCCATCGTCAGGTTGGTTTGTGCGGAAGAAATATTGCTCCAGTAAAAAGTATAGGGCGGATTTCCCCCGGATACGTTCGCTGTCGCGCTGCCGGTTCTTGATTGATAACAACTGTCATCAATCGCGGTGATATTGAGGGTTAAAGCGGGTGGACCCGTGACTGTTCCCGAAGCGGAAGATGTGCAGCCGTTTACATCAGTAATGACCACGCTGATGGGTCCAGGGCTTAAATTGGATAGAGCAGGCGTATTCGGCTGACCACCGCTCCAGGTGTAATTATAGGGGGGCGTTCCGCCCGAAATTACAGATGCCAAAGCTTCCCCATCATTGGTATTGGCGCAGGACATGTTGAGTGTGGTCAAAGAGCCGACCATTGCTGCACCGGGTTGTGTAACCGTTACTGTACCTGAAAAACTATTTGCAGGATTCCCATCGCTGTAGTAATAGGTGTAAGTGCCGGTTGTTAATCCGGTAATTGTTGCGCCCGTGCCTCCGTTGCTCCAGTTGATAATGGCAGGAGGCGCTCCGCCTGTCACTGTAAGCGTTGCTGTGCCGTTGGCGCCTCCAAAGCAACTGACATTGGTGGATGAAGCGGAAGCATTGATACCGCAAGGCAACGCGTTCACATTCTCACGGTATTGCAATAATGCGGAGCATCCGTTGAAGTCGGTAAAGTCGGCTATGTAATAGTTGGCACCAAGTCCTGTACGGGTGAAAGTATTGGGTCCGCCTGTCGCTGGAAATCCTGCCCACACAACATTTTGATAAGGAGGAGTACCTCCGGAAAGTGTAATACTTACGCTGCCGTTACTGGCTCCGCAACTGGCATCGGTATGTGAAGTGGTAGCTGTAACCGGTGTCGGTTGATTTAGTGTGTATTGCCCGGTAGCTGAGCATACGCCATCGGTGACCACTACCGAGTAAGTACCTGCACCAACACCAACCCATGTTTGCATGTTATTAGCGTTGTTGTTCCACGAATAACTGTAACCGCCATATCCTGCGCTCACACCAAAGCCTCCGGTAGGCGTTACTCCGATACTGCCATTCAATCCGCCATTGCAGGGGGGGTCACTAAAAGTTGGCGTCAGTGTAATGGGTGCGTTGATGGTTACCGGATGGGAGAAATCATACGTGCAACCGGTGATATCCGTGATGGTGAGAGAAACATTATAAGTTCCTAATCCGGCAAAAGTATGAACAGGATTCTGCAGCGAGGAAGTAGTTCCATCTCCAAAATCCCAAGCCCAGGATTGTACAGTCCCCAAATCACTCGTGGAAATATCCGTAAACTGAAGGGTGGTATTGCAACTTTGATAATTGACTCCCGCTACCCAGTTGGAGATACTTTCCACGCACACCCTTTGGTCGTTTGTGCCGCCTCCGGTAGCTCCGCTCCAACCCCAGTTCACGATAGGATTGCCTCCAAAATAGGTACTGACCATATTTGGAATGACGATTTGAATTCTCAAAACGCCATTAAAATACACTGAATAGGTGTTTGAGTTTACATCCCAGACAATCCGCACTAAGTACCACTGGCAGTTGTCTATGTTGCCCTGCCCGGGTAAAGCCGCTACCGGTGCATAAACATTATGTGTTACAACACCACCGGCATTGATGCCGATATGGTCATAGGAAGGGTCGCCCTGGTTGCCGTTTTGCCAGGTATCAAATTCAACCGCTAAGGAATAAGGCTGATTGGAGCCGTTGCCATAACCGAGGTGTTCACCGGCAGCGCCCAGCCCGTTTGGATTTGATGTTAAAACGAATACAATTCCATCAGCGCCTCCTGAACCATTGCAACCGAGAAATACATTAAATGTAAAATCGAATGAATTATTGAGGTTGATGGTTTGATTTTGAAAAATGGCGCCTCCCCGGTTTTTAGCATCCTGGGTAAGTTGAAAACAATTACATCCTCCTAATGATGTTGCATTGCCAAGGATAGTATAGTTCTGGGAAAATATTGAGTTAGCCCAAACTGAAAAAAAAGAAACAAAAATTAATGTTTTGAAGATTAACTTATGAAATATCATGAATAAATATAGATTTAAATAACTGTTTGTTTACCAACTTACAAGTTACATAAAATTATGAAACCTATTTTTAATTGGTAAAAAACAGCCACAATTTCAACAGAATTAAGAAAATACCTCAATACTTTTTAAGCAGATAATTTGGTTTTAAGGATTAATTTGGAAAACGACTTCCAAAATTGTCGTACATTTTAGATTAGATTTATATTTGCAATGATGATGACAGATAAAATAAAAACATTTCTTGTAATTATTTTCTTTACGATTTCTTTTCAACTTCTCTCGCAAGACCTTTATTATCAGCGGGGGATTCATCATTTCAACGCGGGCTTTTATGAACTGGCGGTGAATGATTTTAATCAAAGCCTCAAAATTTCTCCGAAGGCATTAGACACTTATTTCTACAGAGGATATGCTTACCTGTACTGCAATGATTTTGAACTGGCTTTGAAAGATTTCAAAAGAGTGATGAAGCACGGACCGGAAGATGCGGGTATCTATAGCGCAGTCGGTCATGCCTATAATGAATTAAAAAATTATGATAAAGCCTTACATTTTCTGACCATAGCGGTGAAACTCAACCCCCGTTTCGCGGAGGCATTCAATAACAGAGGTGTTTGCCATCATCGCCTCGGAAATTTTATGCAGGCAATTGATGATTTTAATGCTGCGGTACTCATTGACTCAACCTACGCGTTGGCGTATAATAACCGTGGTTCAGCCCGTTACTACCATCAAAATGTGGCGGAAGCGAATAAAAGTGATATAGAACTGGCGATTAAAGATTTTGAATTAGCGCTGCATTTTAACTCAGACCTGACGCTTGCGGTCAGAAATAAAGGAGTCGCTCACCGCTTACTGGGAGACTATGAAAAATCCATTTATTTTTTGGATAAAGCCATTGAAATGCAACCCGATTTTTGGGAGAGTCATCTTGAAAAAGCCAGAACATTAGTGCAGTCCGAAGACTATTCCGGGGCGATTCAGGAATTTATGACCGTTGTCCGGCTTTCACCTGAAAATCCGGATGTGTTCATTGAAATGGGGAATGCGAAATCAAGATTGGGCTATCATGAAGAGTCTATTAAAAATCAACTCAGGGCGGCTCAAATCAATCCGGATTATACCGGTTTATCCTTCTATAATATCGCTTGTTGTTATGCGCTGATGCAGGAAAAAGAAATGATGTTATACTATCTTGAAAGCGCGTGGAAGAAAAAGTTCTTTAAGGATATAAAGCGATATGCCCATTTTTTGAAGGACCCTGATTTTGAGTTTTTTAGAAATGACCCTGACTTCATTCAATTTAGCGATAAGGCAAGAAAAAAAGTCAAATAATCACTAATGTCCGGTTGAATATTTCTGTCAAGGACACATTTGCAAAAACAATACAAAGATATTCTTTCAGGATTCAAAACAAAGATTGATATTACGCCTCTCTTTTGATAATTTAGCCATCCTGTTGAAGTGCTTAATTTTTTGAAATTCCCCTGCTGTAACCACTCTCTCTGAAAATTTAGATGTTTTACCCAAGCTGAATGCGATTATATAATACATATCTTAATCCAATAAATCCCCTGACAGACAGCATTTTTCTGAAGTCAAAACTTTGTTTTGTTTTCCTATTTCTATTTAATCTACTTTCAGCTCAAACGGTAATTTTAACCAACAGGGGCGCTGACATCAAATTCAATCCAGGGGTTGATATTATTTTAAAAACAGGTTCGCTCAGCAATTCAGGGTATATCGCGAATGAAACCCATCTGATTGTTGAGGGAAGCATTGCCAATTTAGATACGCTCGAAGGAATAGGAACTGCGGTATTTGAACTTACCGGCAATTGGTCGAACAACGCGGTTTTTATCGCGGGACAAAGCAATGTGATTTTGAGTGGCGCCAATCAAAACATAGCCGGAACAGCTACAACCACATTTTACGATTTAACCCTTGAAGGCACCGGCATCAAATCAACTTCTGCCAACGCGAAAGTCAGCCACCTGCTGAACCTGAATGACCGCGAACTGTCCACTTCCAACAGAATTGTTACCGTTACGAATCCTTCTCCGAATTCCATTATTCGTTCAACAGGATTTGTCAGCAGCCTCAGCGGAGGGTTTTTGGAACGCGCGATGAATGACACGCTGGATTATCTGTTTCCATTGGGTTCGCAGGTCGGCACTTCCCGCTATCGTCCGTTGGTGATGATGCCATCCGATACCGGCTTAACTACCTTGGGCGGAAGGTTGGCAAATCTTGACGCCACTTCGGAAGGATTTGACAGAAACAACACCGAACAAAACATCTGTGACATCAACCCTTTTTATTATCATCAAATCAATCGCGTTGACGGAGCGCAACCCATCAACCTGACTTTTTTTTATGACCCGGTTGATGACGGAAGCTGGTCACAGATTGTACAATGGAAAAACACTCCGCGTTGGGAAAAAGCCGGACTGGCAGTCCAGGGTTTTGATACCACTGCTTTCAACCTGCTTACCGTTGAAGACTGGTCTGATTTCAGTTTCACTCCATTCGGATTAATGCTGCCCGAACCTTCCTTAGATACCACACAAACGGTGATTAACAATATCACCTGTCATGGAGGAACCGATGGTTCCATCAGCGTTTCCTTTCCTCCTCAAACAGGCACTCCGCCTTTTTTCTATATCTGGTCAACAGAAGATACAACAGCGACCATTACCGGGCTGTCAGCCGGTGAATACACGCTCACCATCATTGATGGATTCAGTTGTCTCAATACTTACACTTTCACCATCACCGAACCAAACCCGATTAACGTCATTCCTAATGTTTCTGATGTTTCTTGTCGTGGAGACGCAGATGGTGAAATTTGTCTCAGTGTTTCAGGAGATTTTCCGCCATTCACGTATCAATGGTCACTCCCCGGAGGTTCCACCTGTTTGGTCGGGTTGCAAGCCGGTAATTATTCTGTCACCGTTCGTGATAACGATAATTGTACAAGAATTTTACTGATTAACGTAGGCGAACCTGATTTGCTGGTTGCCATTGCCGAAGGCGCAGATGTTTCCTGTTATGGATTCAATGACGGAATTGGCAGCGTGACAGTCAACGGGGGCACTCCGCCTTTCAGTTACTTCTGGTCAACTAATGAAACTACGGATGTTATTACCAATCTTGAACCGGGGTTTTACGATTTAACGGTTACGGACATCAATAACTGTACTGCCACCTCCACCATGTCACTCACACAACCCGATTCACTGATAGTAGGAGCAAATTCCGACCAAACGGTTTTCACCGGATATACCGCACCGATTGAGGTTGTTCTTGTGCAAGGTGGAAAAGGAGAGGTTACGTATGAATGGACTCCGGTGACCGGAGTTGCCAACCCGTTAACTCCCAACACCACAGCGACACCGGATGAATCCACAACTTACACCATCACTGTAACCGATGAAAATGATTGCAAAGCCACCGATATGGTGCGCGTGCAGGTGGATGTGAATCTTTATACTTTCCCCGAAGCGTTTGTGCCGCGAGGAACGAATAATATTTATGCTCCTGTTATCAGCGCAACTGTTCAGGTTTTGAAGTTGCAGATTTATAATCGCTGGGGGCAATTGGTGAGCGATAATTCATCCGGTTGGGATGGAATTTACAGCGGCACTTTACAGCCGATGGATACTTACATTTATCAGGCGGTTTTACAACTGCCTGATGGTTCACAAAAAACAGAGCGGGGGGATTTTATCTTAGTCAGATGATAAAAAAAATAATTACTCTCCATATCATGCTGTTGTTGGTTGCTGGCGCATTGCAAGTTGAAATTCTTTGTGCGCAAGACACTCATTATTCTCAATATTTTAATGTTCCGTTGAGCCTGAATCCCGCGCTCACCGGAAAAATTGACGGCACATTCCGCGTGACATTTAATTACCGAAACCAATGGCTCGGCATCACCAGCGGAAAAAGCACCTTCTCCACTCCCACTTTTAGCGCTGATTTTCCGATACGGTTTAAGTCAAAAGATATTTTAGGCATTGGCGTCAATATGATTAACGACCGTTCTGCCGGTGGCAGGCTCACGAATTTTTCCGGCATGTTGTCGCTGGCATATCATAAATCACTCGGGAACTCGAGAGACCATTATCTATCTTGGGGTGTTCAGGGAGGATTTTTACAAAAGCGATTAGACCTTGCCAATATCCGTCTTGCCGACCAGATTTTTTTACAGGATGAAATGCTGAATGGCATCAGCGCTGACCAATTGCCGGGCAATGTTTCCGGTTTTGATTTACAGGCGGGATTTGACTGGAGTTCAAAATTCAGCGAAAAGGTTTCAATGAATGCCGGTTATGCCGCATTCCATGTCTTGCAACCCGATTTCTCATTTTCACAGGAAACCAACAAACTGCCCATTCGACACACCGCGCATTTCGGAGCGGATTTCAGGCTTGCTCAAAAATTCAAACTGTTGCCCTCTTTCGTTTATATGACGCGTGCAAAGGCACAGGAAATCACTACGGGATTATCCGCGGGTATTCCGTTTACAGATGAGGTTGCGCTGTATCTCGGAGGTTATTACCGGCTGAATGACGCAGTGATTCCCTACTTTGGAATGGATATCAAAGGATTAAGACTGGCGGTCAGTTATGATTTGACTGCATCTGATTTACAGCGAACCGGGGGTGGTCTTGAAATTTCTTTAATTTATACCGGCAGATATATCCCGGTTCCTGATGTAACACCATCACTATATTGTCCAAGATTCTGATAAAAAAAAATGATGCAACCTCTTCTATCCGTCTTATTATCCTTGTTGGTTTTGGGAGGCATTCCGTTGTCTGTTTTCGCACAAAAAAGTGAGAAAAACGATACGGTAGTCAAACAAAAAACGCTGCCCTTTAAAACAAAAGTTAAATATGCGGATGCTTTGTTCAATGCCGGTAATTACTATGACGCGATAGAAGTTTACAAAGAAGCGCTCAATGAAAAACCGGACAATCACTATTGTGTATATCAGTTGGGTGAAAGTTTTTATAAGGCAAGAGATTACGCGACCGCTGAAAAATGGTTTGGAAAACTGATTGAAAGTGGCGCAGACGGAAATTACCCACTTTCCTATTTCAGATACGCCATGATGCTGAAAATGAACGCGAAATATGATGAGGCAAAATATGCCTTTGCCAAATTTGCTTTGCGCGCGGATGGAGATAATCTCACGCGGGCGAAAAGAGAAATTGAAGCCTGTGAATTTGCCCGTGTAAATATCGAAAAGCCGACAGATTTCAGAGTAGCTCATTTGGGCGATTCCCTCAATACACCTTATGCGGAATACGCACCGGCAGTCCGTGAGGATAAACTCTACTATGCCTCGCTCAACCGTGACACGAGCCTGAATCCTGAATTTCCTTTATCGCATATTTTTGTTTCGGAAAAAAATTCCAACAACTGGCAGAAAGGGAAATTGGTGAAAGGAGAAGTGAACTCATCACAAATTCATAGCGGCAATCCCGCTTTTTCTGCGGATGGAAAGCGGATGTATTTCACACAATGCACGGACAATGGCGAGGCAAACATCCGTTGTGAAATTTTGCTTTCACATTTTGAAAACGGTTTCTGGGGACAGCCGATTCTTTTGGGCAGAGAAGTCAATGACGGCAAGTTTAACAATACGCATCCCGCACCGGCTTTTGGAGACTCAACCACTGATATTCTTTATTTTTCATCCAACCGGACTGGCGGAATAGGCGGTTTTGATATTTGGTACAGCGAAGTGAAATTTGACGGCACCGCTAAGCCCGCTGTCAATCTTGGAAATGTCATTAATACCATTGATGATGAAGTGACACCATTTTATTTTAAAAACAAACTTCATTTCAGTTCAAACGGGCATATCGGGTTTGGCGGATTGGATATTTTTTCTTCTTCTGGAATGAAATCGGGTTGGACGAAACCTCAAAACCTGGGGTTCCCACTAAACTCGAGTGTAGATGATTTTTATTTCACGAGAGGGGAGTTGCCGAAAATCTATTATTTCGTTTCGAATCGCCCCGGAATCATCGGATTGAAAAGCGCCACCTGCTGCGATGATATTTTTGTCGCTGAAGATTTGAGTGTTCCTGTTTTAAGTTTCAGAGGCAGGGTTTATGAAAAAGGTGAAAGCGACCCTGTGTTACTCACGGGAGCAAGGGTAGAAGTATTTGAATTTAAAGGTGAAAATAAAACCACCTTGTATGATGAATTGTTGGTTGGTGATTTCAAATTTTCTTATGATTTGACAGCCGGAAAATTTTATGAATTCAAAATTCAAAAGAAAGCCTACTTCCCGGAAATTTTCAAAGTCAGTACCAAAGATTTATTGGAATCAGAAATTATGAACCGGGAAATTGCGCTGATGAAAATCGAAAAAAACAGAACCTATCGTCTTGAAAATGTCTATTATGAGTTTGACAAAACAAATTTGACGGAAGAATCAAAAGTAGTGTTGCGCAGGTTGTTTGACCTGCTGATGGAAAACCCCAAATTAGTTGTGGAAATCAGTTCACATACCGATAATGTGGGAAAAGCGGATTACAATCAAAAACTATCTCAGCAACGCGCTGAAAGTTGCGTGAAATACTTGGTAAGCCTCGGCATAGAGGGAAAACGACTGATACCGAAAGGTTACGGACAAACCGTGCCTGTTGCGCCAAATTTAAAACCTGATGGCACCGACAATCCTGATGGAAGAAAACTAAACCGCAGAACAGAGTTTATGGTGGTGGGGGAATTGAGCCGCGTTGGGGATATGATTATTTTCGATTGATAACATTTATCTTGATATAATCTGTTTTGATATTTAAGGGCAGTTCTAAAAATTACCATCTATCCCTTCTCTTTTGGAGAAGGAAGGGATGAGGCAAGTCAAAAAGAGCAATTTTCAGAACTGCCCTCAAGGTTCATTTTTGACTTTAAATTAATAGGATCGTTAGCAAATTCATTCGCAGATGAGTTCTGTTGAACATAAATTTGATTCAGAAAATAGTTTACTTTTTTTCAGAGTTACATAAATCAATAGCCATGAAAAATTTATTGAAAACATTGATGGTTGTGCAAATCACGTTCATGCTTGGCATGAGTGCAAGGGCACAGGAAAATGTGGGTATCGGCACTTTATTTCCGAATCCAAAAGCTATTCTCGAACTATCGTCCACGGAAAAGGGATTCATGATGCCGCGCATGAATACCGCACAGCGGCTTGCTTTAGCGCCTTCCGGTGCGAATGATGCCGGGTTGACCGTGTATGACATCAATGATAATCTGTTCTATTACTGGACAGGTTCCGCGTGGCAGCTTTACCCGAAACTGTCGGATGGCGACTGGATTGTTTCAGGAAACAATCTGTATCCTGCGGTATCGGGTAATATCGGTATCGGTACCGTTAATCCATTGGCAAAATTACATACGGTGGGTTCACTTCGTTTCAGTGGTATCGGCACCTCCAATTCAAACCAATTGGTCTTAACGATTGACGCAAGCGGCAATGTCAGCACACGCACATTAGGTGAAGATATTTGGGATGGCGATGATGTAATTGATCTCGATAACGACCCGACCAATGAATGCAATAACGCGATGTTTTACAATACTTCCACACAGGAGCTTTCATTGGTGGATAATTGCGGTATTCTTACAACCTTTATTCCTTCCGACCCCAATGATTTTGATAAAGATTCTACGAACGAATTGCAGAATCTTTCTTCCATCACCACCGGTTCAAATGTCACGATTAATATCTCAAAAGGAACAGGAACAACTTTCAGCATTAATGACGCTGATTCAAGCCCCACCAATGAGTTGCAGACTTTGAATATTTCGAAAACCGGCATTAACGTCAGTTGGAGCCTAAGCCAGGGTGGTGGCAGCGGTTCTTTTAATGTGGATGATAATGACTGGGCAGGCGCGGGTACCGGCAACATGTATCCGGCAACGCTGACTGACCGCGTGGGTATCGGCACCTCCACCCCTGCGCACAGGCTCGATGTCACCGGTGATGCAAGAGTGACCGGAAGAATGTATTTCACAAACAACAACTATTACATTCAAAACAGCGGCACCGACTTGCTGCATTTTTCACAAAACAACATGCGCTTTCAAACAAACAAAGATCATCTTGTCACTTTCAGTGAAAGCGGCAGTGAAGCGCTCATCAATTTCAACCTTGAAAACGCGGATGTACTGACGGTGAGAGGCGGCACAGGCGGTTCAACAGGCAGTGTCGGTATCGGCACAACAACTCCTGTTAACAAATTACAAGTTGCCGGTGATGTACGGGTAGGTTTAATTAATCCTTCCGGGTTCACCAATGGTGGAAACAACTATGGCAACCTGCTTTATTTTTCCGGAGGTCCGGGATTTGGTGGTGGAATTGACAGTGACAACAACGACCTGTTGTTCATCGCCCGCTATAACAACAGCTCCAATGCTTCAGAACTGCGTATCGGTATCGGCAACGACCAAAATGCATCCAGCGGCACAGACAAACTTTCTATCGGTTCATATACCGGAACTAACATCAATTCATTTGAAGGGTTGTTTGATTTTGAAATTGAAAACCCCAGCAGTACTTCCAATGGTCCGATGTTGTCTATCAGCCCATTTGGAACAGCTCATACAAAAACCTATCATGGCGGATTATCCATCACCAAGCCCGTTGGCGCTAATGGTCAGTATATCAACCTTGCCCGTGGCGCTTCCACCATTTGGTCCATCGGATACCAGTATAATACTTCAAGTTTCGCCATCCACACCGGCAATACAAACGATGCTGCTTTTGCCACCACCCCTCATTTCACGATGTTAAGTTCCAATGGATATGTCGGACTAAGCGTAGCCAACCCTACTTTCAGAATCATGTTGCCCAACGAAGGCAGCGCCAATGGTCAGGGCAGAGCGAATGCATGGACGGTTTATTCTGACGGCAGATTCAAGCACAACAGGGAACAAATCGGCTCGGTATTGCCCAAACTCATGCAGCTCAATCCCTTGAAATATGATTGGGAAAATTACCAGGTTGATGAAAGTGGCAATTTATATGGGACCGGTAATCTTTCAAAAAATAAAGAAATAGGATTCATCGCCCAGGAAGTATATGAATTATTCCCGGAAATCGTTCAAAAACCGACAAATGAAAACACGGATAGCTGGTCAATGGATTATGCCCGCTTCACCACAGTACTCACCCGCGCCATCCAGGAACAACAGGCTGCTTTTGAAGCTGAAAAGGCAGCGCATCAACAAACCAAGCAACAATTAGAAAAACTGCAAAGTGATGTTGAGAAACTGCGCAATGAAATGCTGAATCATTTCTCAAATAATTCCGCTGTCGAAAATTACAATGTGAAACAATAGTTGGCGGCAAATTATACCATGCGATATAGTTTTATATTAGCAGTACTTTTTTCATTTTTATCCATGAACATTTATGGTCAAAGATGGGCTGTTGACGGAGCTGTTTGGTATTATGGATACAAACCCGGCATGAGTCCGGGTGAGACTTACATCAGAGCAGAAGTAACTGGAGACACTATATTCGAAAATCGTTTATGTAAAAAAATTACATGGGCATTTCATAATTCTACAGTTCTGAAAACCATGATTACTTACGAAGATAATGACATCGTATATTGGTACAATCAACATATTGACACATTTACAATCCTGTATGACTTTAACACGCTTCCAGGCAATACATGGCAAATCCAACTTTATGACTCTTGTTTTTCAATAGTGAGGGTTGACTCAATAAGCCAACTAGTTATCAACGGAGATACTTTAAAAGTGCTGCATGTAACCGATAGTATTCTTAGCATAGGAAATACTATCATTGAAAGCATTGGGAGCACTCATTTCTTATTTCCAGATGAAAGGGCAAATTGTCACAACATAGTTTTTGATAGTAATGAACCTTTGGGATTGAGATGCTATGAAGATACAATCATTGGATTTTATGAAACTCATATTGCTCCTTCTTGTACTTACACTTTTATCTTCATCGGAATTATTGAAGCAGGTAAAGAGCATTTTAACATTTTCCCAAACCCAACATCGGGAGACATAAGATTTGTTTTTCCAACGAACTTAGAGAGAATAGAGATTTTTGATTTAAGCGGACAACTTGTTAAAGTATCTTATGATATGCAGTCAGCCAATCTATATGGATTAACTTCAGGAACATACGTGCTTAAACTGACCGATAAATCAGGAAATTTGGGAATAAGAAGGATTGTAAAACTACCCTCAATAGGCAGGCAATAAAAAAAGGCGGTTGTTCAACCGCCTTTTTTATTTGTCAATTATTAGCTGATTAGCGCTTCTTAAATTGATTTCCGCCTTCCATGGAGTTGCCAGCAGGGCTTCCGACCCTGTCCATCGCGCAACGAAAGCCAATAGTAGAGGTTGATTGTTCTTCATCAAGGTATCTTCTTGAAGCCGGGGCAAGGTAATAAGCCCTGTCAGCCCACGAACCGCCTTTGTAAACACGTGCTTTGTTATTCACTAAGCTCGTGATGCCATAACCATAAGCAGCACCTGAAATTTCATCACCGTCAACGTAGTCAACCACTTCAGCTTTTTTGTAATTCATTCTGTTCACATTATCTTCATCTTTCACTTTTTCATATTTCACTCTGCCGAGGCTGTCTTTTTCAACAGGAATACCGTCAGCATCCAACTCCAAGGTCATGTAAATATTACCTCTGTAGGGATTCAGGTCGTTGAAATCCTGGCTGGACATGGGTCTGTAAACATCCATCACCCACTCGCTCACGTTACCCGCCATGTTATAAAGTCCAAAATCATTGGGGAAAAAAGACTGAACAGGCGCTGTGATTTCAGCATTGTCGTTCAGTTTACCGGCTAATCCCATGTAGTCACCTTGTCCTCTTACGAAGTTGGCGAGAATCGCTCCCTGCCAACCGCCACCTTTCGGGAAGCGAACACTGGTTCCATTCCAAGGATAAATTCTTCTGTCCGTGATTCTTTCTTCATCAGCATATGGCTGATTACCTCTCAAAGCGAGCGCTGCATATTCCCACTCAGCTTCTGTCGGGAGGCGATAGTCCGGTTGAACGATACCGTCTTCAAATCTTACCTTACGCTCACCTGTTCCGGAGGGATTCAGGTCGGGCAGGTTTTTCTTCACCATCCCTTCATACTGACCAATGAGATATGATTTTGTATTGAAGTTATCCTCATTAATCTGATTGGGATTAAGGTCTAAGATGCCGCGGTCAATGAGCAGTTTTTCGTTCACCCTGTCTGTTCTCCATTTGCAGTATTCATTTGCCTGCAGCCAGTTTACACCTACAACGGGGTAATCTCTGTAAGCCGGGTGGCGAAGGTAATATTCAACGTATGGTTCATTGTAGGAAAGCTCGCTTCTCCAAACTAATGTATCCGGCAATGATTTTTTTATTACTTCAGGATAATCCGCTCCGAAAACTCTATCAAGCCAATAAAGATATTCTAAATAATGGAGGTTTGAAATTTCAGTTTGGTCCATATAAAAGGACTTTACGGTCACTCTGCGCGGAGTATTGTGATGCTCATAAGTGATGTCCTGTTCGGATTGACCCATCGCAAATGTGCCGCCTTCAACGAGCACTAAACCCGGTCCGGTTTCCTGACCCATGTAGTTCACGACTTCAAAACCGCCCCACTTAGGGTCGTTGTATTTCCAGCCTGTGGTGGAGGAACCGCCTTTCCCGCCACCGCAGGAAGAAAACGCAACAACAACAATGGCTAAACAAGCAAGAGAAAGAAATTTGTGGTTTTTCATGATAAAATAAATTTTTTTGGAAACGCTAAAATAGTGTCTTTATTGTAAAATCAAAAATTCAAAAATCTTGGACAGTCCAATCCGCCTGATTTGCGCCTTGGATTCAGTGAATTATCATCGCCTCCCCGCACAAAACTAAACGACAACTCATGCGCACCACCTGAAACGCCCTGCAACCCTGATAAAGTATAATCATAGCTGTAACCCACCCTGATAGATGATACTTTCATTCCTATTACGAACATCACGGCATCCGAGTTCGAGAAAGTATGTCTGAACCACGCTCCGGTATATACGTGTTTGGTGTAAAAATAGGTTCCGAGGTTGAGTTGGGTAAAATTACTTTGTTGCGCCAGCATGACATTAGGTGAAAGAATTAAGTCCTTCCTTTTGTCTTTTGGGGCAAGGTCAATATCGCCACCTCCATGCAAGGCGATACGGAATGATAACCTGGCGTCACTGTCATTCAGGATGGATTCTTTCGGCTTGGTTAAATGCCTGACGGAGATGCCGCCATAGATTTTTTTGGAAAAAGCCATGAAGCCGGTTCCGAAATCAGCCATGTGAACATTAAAACTGTTGGGCGCAATTTCTCCGGTTGGATTGATATTTCCAAAGGAGTCATTAAAACCGGTTACGGGATTGATTTGGTCTGAAAATGTAAGCCGGTGCCAATCCACCGTGCGGTATCCATAGCCGCCCTGCACACCCAGCTTAATACCGAAGTTCCGGGACAGTTTTAGTTGGTAAGCGTAAAACAGGCTCACATGGTAATTACTCAACAGTCCGTTAGCTATTCTGTCTGCCATCATCAACATGCCGATACCACCGCTGATAGCATCAATGTGCATATCAAATGATGCAGCGTAAGTAACATATCCTTTGTCTAACGAGGGCCACTGATTGCGGTAGTTGAGATTGACGCGCGGACCGTAAGCGATACCCGCAAGAGCCGGATTCAGATGAAGAGGAGAGGCGTTGAACTGCGTGAATTCAGGATCCTGACCGTTAGCATCCGCAAAAATGAAAAACAATATGAAGATGGAAACAGTTATCCTTTTGAACACTTTGTGGAAACTTTTTAGCGCTGAAATTTTTTTGAGCAATATTAAAAGTGTGAATCCGTTTCTCAAAAGTATCAAAAAAAAGGCATTTTGTTTAGCTTTGAAATTCTTTGACCCCTTTTCATCCGTGAGGTTTCTTCCAATCATACCCATTCTCGTCTTGTGCGCTGTTCAGCTAAACGCCAATGAAACTCAAAGATTGCGCGTGAAATTAGAATGGCATGAAGCGCCACAATCTATCCGCCTGAATGAAACAGACACCCGTATCATTCCCTTTTTTGAAGGAGCGAGCCTTTCGCAGGAAAAAAACTTTATTCCTGTTTTTTACCAAAACATCAACATCAGCCAGGCAGGCGAAATTGAAGCTCAGATTATCAATGCAATTTATGAACCGCTTGAACTGACCGGCATTTCATTATCGGACAAAGATTTTAGCGAACTGATTCAAGTGGAAGCCGCAATTGGTTATATTAAAAAAAGACCGGTTGCGACCGTTTCATTCATCCCGCTCAGAAAAAATGCGTTTTCCGGCACCATCGAAAAGTTAGTGGAATTCGACATTGAATTGAAAATAACGGCTGCTCCGCAAACCGTAGCCATGAAACGCGCTTCCGATTATACGGATAATTCCGTCTTAAGCTCCGGAAAATGGTATAAAGTCAGTGTTCCAAGAGAAGGCATTTTCAAAATGGATTATAATTTTTTGAAAAACCTCGGATTAGATGTGGACAATCTGGACCCGCGCAACCTCCGGGTGTATGGGAATGGCGGAGGCATGTTGCCTGAGTTGAATGCCGCTTTTCGCCATGATGATTTACAGGAAAATGCAATCCGCGTCATCGGGGAAAGTGACGGGAAATTCAACCAAAACGATTATATCCTTTTTTACGGTCAAAGTCCGCATCGGTGGCATTACAATGCTACTAAACAACGGTTCAATCACACTTATCATTTATACACTGAACTCACCTATTATTTCATTACTGCCGACCCGGTGCAGGGCGCGGCTGCCCCAAAAAGATGGACATCACAAGCCTCTGCCGGAAATCCGAATGTGTCAGTTACCACTTTTGATGACTTCCAGTTTCATGAACTGGAAGAAGTGAACCTGATTCGTTCCGGTCGTGAATGGTATGGCGATTATTTTAATTTCAGCGCTACCGCCAGAAACTTTTCATTCACTTTTCCAAATATAGTTACCAATGAACAGGCTTATCTGAGAACGAATGTTGCCGCGCGTTCAATCTCCGCCAACACGAATTTCAGTTTCAGCATCAGCGGACAACCGGTGAATCTGCACAACATTAACAGAGTTGGAAATTATTACACGGATATCTATGCAAGACCGGATGAAAAAGAAGGCGTATTCAATGTATTTGGCGACCAAATCACAGTAACTGCTAATTTTTCCAATCCTTCCTCCGGTGCGGAGGGGTGGTTAAATTTTATTGAGTTAAATGTGCGCAGGCGGTTGGTTTACACCGGTTCGCCATTGTTTTTCAGGGATATTAATTCTGTAGGAATCGGAAACCGCTCAGAGTTCACTGTTCAGAATGTTCCATCAAACATCCTCATTTTGGATGTCACCAACCAGTTGAATGCGTTTCAAATTGAACATCAGTTGTCCGGCAATGAATTGAAATTTTCTGCTGCGACAGACAGTTTGAGAGAGTTTGTTGCCTTTGTGGACGGCTCAGGTTTATTGACACCACAGGCAATCGGAAGAGTAGATAACCAAAACCTGCACGCTACCACACAACCGGATATGATAATTATTACGCCTGCCTCGCTGAAGAATGAGTCGGAAACTTTAGCGAACCATCACCGTAATAACAACAACCTTGACGTCATCACCGTGGATGTACAACACATCTATAACGAATTTTCCTCTGGCGCTCAGGACTTATCGGCAATCCGTGATTTTGTGAGAATGGTTTATGTGCGGGAAGGAAGCGATACTGACCTGATGCCTAAGTACCTGTTGCTTTTTGGTGACGGGTCATTCGATTACAAAGACAAAGTGAGCAACAACAACAACTTGGTCCCTACTTACCAAAGTCCTAATTCAACCAGCCCCGTGGAAACATTTGCGTCTGACGACTTTTTTGGTTTTCTGGATGATAATGAAGGAAACATGTTCATTTCAAAAATGGACATCGCCATCGGCAGGTTACCTGTTACAAACGCGACAGAAGCTCTTAACATGGTCAATAAAATCATTCATTATCAATCGAACAATGTGTTTGGAAACTGGCGCAACTACCTCTGTTTTGTAGGCGATGATGAAGACGGCAACATCCACATGGACCAGGCAAACCGGCTTGCGCAATATTTTGAAAATAACCATCGGGTCTATAATATTGATAAAATTTTCCTTGATGCTTATCCGCAGCAATCAACGCCCGGAGGCAGCCGCTATCCGGATGTGAATGACGCGATTGACCGCAGGATGTTTGCAGGAGCGCTCATCATGAACTACACAGGACATGGCGGGGTGAATGGGTGGGCGCATGAACGGATTCTCGATATCCCCATGATAAACGCGTGGGAAAATTTTGATAAAATGCCGTTGTTTGTAACAGCCACCTGTGAATTCAGCCGCTTTGACGACCCCGGTAAACTTTCAGCCGGTGAAATAGTGTTGCTAAATCCGAATGGCGGGGCATGGGCGATGGTGACGACCACCCGGCTTGTTTATTCAGGCGCTAACTTTTCACTTAACAATAATTTTTTACAGCAGGCGTTTACTCCGCTCACCGGTCGGATGCCGACTGTCGGGGAAGCCGTGATGGAAACAAAAAACAAAATCGCCTTAGATGCCAACAACCGGAAATTCATCCTGCTGGGAGATCCGGCAATCGCGTTAGCGTATCCCACTTATCAGGTAGTGACTACTGCCATCAACGGTACCTCCGTTCAGGGGGATACCCTCAAAGCATTGAAAAAAATGACCATCAGCGGGGAGGTTCGGGATGGTAATTCGAACAAGATGAATAATTTCAACGGGATCGTTTATCCCACCATTTTAGACAAACCGGTACAGGTGACCACGCTCAGAAATGACGGGGGCGCGGCATTTAATTTTTCAACACAGCGTAATGTCATTTATAATGGCAAAGCAAGCGTTTCGGAAGGCGCTTTCAGCTATACCTTCATTGTACCAAAAGACATTGCTTACAAGATTGGCGATGGTAAAATCAGCTATTACAGCGACAATGGGCAAATTGACGCGCAGGGATATACCACTGTGAAAATCGGGGGAACAGCCACCGATTTTGATGCGGACAAGGAAGGTCCCGAGATTGATATTTTCATGAATGATGAAAAATTTGTTTTCGGGGGAATGACTAATGAAAATCCGCTCCTGCTGGTGAAACTACGGGATGAAAGCGGGATTAATACGGTCGGCACCGGCATTGGACACGACATCACCGCGTTGCTCAATGATAACACACAGGATGTTTTTATGTTGAATGAATATTACGAATCAGAGTTGGATAATTTTCAGGCGGGCAAAGTGGAATACCCGCTTTCAAGTTTAGAGGACGGCAGGCATACCATCAAGGTGAAAGCCTGGGATGTTCATAATAATTCATCGGAAGGCTACACTGAATTTGTCGTGGCAAAAGCAGCAGACCTCGCGTTGAGTCATGTGTTAAACTATCCCAATCCTTTCACTACCAAAACGAATTTTTTCTTTGAACATAATCGTCCCGGACAACCGTTGTCGGTTACCATCAGAATCATGACCGTTTCCGGCAAAGTGGTGAAAACCATTCATGAGGAAGTGGTTTCCGATGGATTTCGCGTTGACCATATCTCCTGGGATGGGCTGGATGAATTTGGCGACATCATTGGTCGTGGTGTTTATGTCTATAAACTCAATGTGCGTTCAGCGGATGGCGCTGCCGCCCATGAATTTGAAAAACTGGTCATTTTAAGATAACTTTGATATACCATTTTTATGAAAAAAATTACTTATAAAATCATTTCATTTTGTTTTCTGTTGCTGGTATTGCCTGAATCCGGGTTGTTCGCCCAGGGGGGGCTTGGCGGCAACAGTAAAGGGTTTCCCGTAACAACAGCCGTTCCTTTTTTAAGGATACCGCCAGATGCCCGTTCCGGTGGCATGGGTGATGTGGGGATTGCTATTTCAGCAGACCCTAACTCAATTTTTAACAACCCCGCGAAACTTGCGTTCACGGAACAGCCGCTGGGCGTTTCCATGAGTTATGTGCCGTGGTTGCGCTCTTTGGTGAATGACATTTACCTCGCGCAACTCACCGGTTACTACCGTTTTGATGAATTGCAGACAATCGGGATGTCCATGCGTTATTTCTCTTTGGGGCAGATTCAGTTTACCAATATGATGGGGGAAAACACCGGTGAATTCAAGCCGCATGAATTCGCAATGGATGTCGCTTATGCGCGTCAGTTGGTGAAAATTGAAAAAGGTGGTGGGTTTGCCGCAGGTCTCGCGTTGAGATTTATTTACTCCAATCTTGCTACTGGTCAAACTGTAAACGGGATTGATATTCGCCCGGCAATTGCGGGGGCGGCTGACATCTCCTTCGCTTACAATCAGGATTTCAAAGTAGGCGGAAAGTACAAGACCAACCTCGCGCTTGGCTTGAACATGTCAAACATCGGCAGCAAAGTCACTTACACCGAATCGGCAGAAAGAGATTTTATCCCGATGAACTTTGGATTTGGCGCCCGGTATGCTTTCAATGTTGACAACCATAATCAAATCAATATCGCTGCCGACATGAACAAGCTGCTGGTTCCAACTCCTTCAAATATTGACAGTGACGGTAACGGCATTCCCGATTATCGTGAAAAATCAGTGCCTGCCGCCATCTTCAGTTCATGGGGCGATGCTCCGGGAGGTTTCTCCGAAGAGATGCGCGAAATCACCTGGTCAACCGGTTTGGAATACTGGTATGACCAACAGTTCGCGGTGAGAGCGGGATATTTTCATGAACATGAAGCGAAAGGTGCGCGCCAGTTTTTCACGGCTGGTCTCGGATTGCGTTTCAAAGTGTTCGGATTGGATTTCTCTTATTTGATTCCCACTTCCACGCAACGTAACCCATTGGATAACACGATGCGCTTTACCTTGATGTTCCAGTTTGACAATATCAAGAAAAAACAAGAAGCGTTGCCGGCAGGAACCAGCATGTTGTAAAAAATTGAAAATCATCATAAAAAACGGCTCACAATGTTGAGCCGTTTTTTATTTCAGGCTGATTCTTTCCAAAACTTCTATTTGATGGAGTTCCGTTTTTATCACTACGCCTTTTTTAAATCCATGCATTTCTAAAAATTCGTACACCTCCTCAACCCGGTTGATTTGTTTGAAATTTCTTTGCGCGTAAAAATTGATTTCAGGGCTGGGCCAAAAGTCCATCAAAAAAATCACCTCATCTGTTGAAGCGTTTTGTTGAATGGCGTGTCCGGTTGTTTTAAAAATAGCATAGCGTTCGCCACTCTGAGAAAACTCTCCCGGGCGATTGATATAATAATACTGAATGACAGAAAATAAAATCATCACGGAAATAACACCCGACAACAAAATAGGAGAGACTTTTTCCATTGCAAGACGGGCTGAAACTCCAGCCAATACGCTCAGGAATAATCCACCGTACAATGCCGTGAAATCATGTCCCGAATATTCGGTTAGAATGAGATGCAACAGGATTATCGGGATTAATGAGAGCAGTAAAACAAACATTGTCAGGTTGTTACTAATCAACTTCATCATTGATTTCCAAAAAAATAAAGCCGTCAAAAAAAGGGCGCAGAGTAACGGAAAGTAACCCGTGATATAATGAAAAATATTTTTCAAAATGAGCATGAACCTGTTGTCCGATTTTTCAAAGCCCGCCCTGAATTGAAAGCGGCACAGCCATTCGTCCAGCAACGCATCCAGTCCGGCAATGCGGGAATACTGGAAAACAGTGAGCGCCATTGCCAGACCTGTTCCCGCCAAAACCACTACAAGCATGATTGAAAGGCTACCCGTTTGAGTTAAGTATTTTCTGTTTTTGATAAAATTAAAAAACACGATAATCGCTAAAGCAAGCAGGAAAAATATTCCCATCCATGAGCTGTAAGTCATTAAAAATGAAAACATAAACAGCGCTACCACCCATTGCCGGTTTTTTTTAAAATAAAAAATCATGGCGGCATAAACGCCATAAATAAAAAACAACTGCACCAGCATATCAGACATATAAACATTGGAATGAAACCAAAGCGTAGCGGGACTGAACAGGTAGGCGGCATAACCCGCTAACGCGGGAATTGATAGTCGCTTTTCAGAATTGGAAAAGAGGTTTGACAAAATGAGAAAAACACCAGTTCCGCAGAGTAAATGAATGAAGAGATTCAATAACTGCAATGGCAGAACATCCGGTTTTAATCCGGTTGCTTTGAAAATGAAAAAAGGGAGGTAATAAGCCAGCGGAGGATGAGAAGTGTAATAATAATTACCCTGCTCATCGTGCATTTTTCCGCTTCCGCTCGCGTGATTATTAATGAATTTATCGGCAGCATTCGGATAATTCATGGCGGGGTTGAAGCCGTAATTCGAAATACCACCCTGCTCCCACACCTGCATCACCCGCAATGCGACAGCAGTACAAAACTCATGATGTTTTGAAAGCGGACGATTCAATGTCGGCAACCGCACAAGCACGGAGAGTAAAAACAAAAAAATTAAAACAGAACAAACGCGAAGAGACATGATTGGCATAAGGTCAGCGCAGTGATACCCGCTAAATTAAGGTATCGGGGAAATTAGATGAAAGTGTGAATAGCAAAGAATTTTTGAAAAAATGGACAATGGAACAACTTAAACAATAGATCTTAAACTGTTGTTAAGCGCACAAGCAGGCATTCGCTTAATGCTTACGCGTGGTATGGATTTTAGCAATGCACAAAAAAAGTTAATATCAGCACCTCAATTCTTTGTGAATTTCGTGCAAGTCAGGCGGACTTTGCTGTTTTAAGATAGCATTTTTTATTCGTGATATTCGCTGTTGTCAAGAGTAATCTTCTGACGGAGTGAATTCGCTGTTCATTCCCGTTAGGGATTTGAAATTGGCAGCATTTTGAATCGAAGCCTATGTCTCGAATCTTGCTACCAATTGTATTCACCTATGTCAGCGTTAACTTTTATCCACAAAGTCAGTAAATTTTCAACAAAGAAAAAAGTAGAAAAAAAGAAATAATATAATGGTAATAACATACTGATTATTGTATAAGACAAACCTAAAGGCTACCAATCAAAGAAACCAATAGTCGAATGCAAAAAGCGCAACATCGTAGTGCGTAATGCGATATGCGTAGTGCGACATTCGACTGTTCGACCCCTGACTGTTCGACCCGGGACTATTCGACAAAAACTATTCACCCCGCGACTTTAACTTTACCTTCCGCCTATGCACACCATCCGGCAAATCACTTCCATTGTAAAAGGGACGCTCGTTCAGTTGCGTAGCGATGACGCTATCACGCGCCTCGCGTTTGACAGCCGCAAAATCATTGAACCCGCCAACGCGCTTTTTTTCGCCATCAAAGGCAAGCGCAATGACGGGCATCAGTATCTCCATGAACTCTACCGCAAAGGCGTCAGGAATTTTGTGGTGACGAAAACGGAAATTGACACGGAAAAAATACCGGACGCCAATATCATCAAAGTCGAAAACGCCATTGCCGCCCTGCAGCAGTTGGCGGCTTTTCACCGGAGAAAATTCAGTTGTCCCGTCATCGGCATCACGGGCAGCAACGGCAAGACGATTGTGAAAGAGTGGCTGTTTCAGTTGCTCAATGATGAGTGCTACATCGTTCGCAGTCCGAAGAGCTATAACTCGCAGATTGGCGTGCCACTTTCGGTGTGGCAGATGCACGCGCAGCACACGCTCGGCATTTTCGAGGCGGGCATTTCCCAGCCTGAAGAGATGGACGGGCTGGAAGACGTCATCCGTCCGGACATCGGCATTTTTACCAACATCGGGGAGGCGCATGCGGAAGGGTTTCTGAACGTGCGTCAAAAAATAAATGAAAAACTCAAGCTGTTCATCAACAGCAAAATTTTGATTTACAGCACCGACTATCCTGAAATCACGCAGTGCATCACGGAGTTCAAACACAAACTGCCCGACAAGGAGCAGGAGGAAAAATTTCGTCTGTTCACGTGGGCGAGGCGCAGCGATGCGGATTTCAAAATCCTGAAAATTGAACAAAAGGAAAACGAAACACACATCGAAGGCAGGCTGAACAATCAATCGCTGGAAGTTGCCATTCCGTTCACGGACGAGGCGTCCATCGAAAACGCCATTCACTGCTGGGCGGTGATGCTGTATCTGAAGATTGCGCCCGCCCGTATCAAGGAAAAGATGCGGCAGTTGGGCAATATCACCATGCGCCTCGAACTGAAAGAAGGCATCAACAACTGCTCGCTGATTAACGACAGCTACAACAGCGACATCCGCTCGCTCGGCATCGCGCTCGATTTTTTAGATCAGCAGCATCAGCATGCGAAAAAAACCGTCATCCTCAGCGACATCCTGCAGACCGGGCGCGATGAGCGCGAACTCTACACGGAGGTGCGCAACATGATTGCCGGTCGCGCGGTGGCGCGGCTCATCGGCATTGGCAAGGCGATAGGCGGGCAACGCAGCCTGTTCCCATCAGTCAACGGGTTTGGGAGCGAGTTCTACGAAAGCACGGAAGCCTTTCTGAAAAATTTTTCACCGCAGCAGTTCGCCAACGAAACGGTGTTGCTGAAAGGCGCGCGCAAATTTGAGTTTGAAAAAATCAGTAAGCTGCTCGAGCAGAAAATCCACAAGACGGTTTTGGAAATCAACCTCAACGCACTGGTACACAACCTGCAGGTGTATCAAAGCCTGCTGCGCCCCGGCACGAAGGTGATGGCGATGGTAAAAGCGTTTTCCTACGGTAGCGGAACTTATGAAATCGCCAACGTGCTGCAATATCATTTGACGGATTACCTCACGGTGGCGTATCCTGATGAGGGCGTGGAGTTGCGCAAGGCGGGCGTCACGCTACCCATCCTCGTGATGAGCCCCGAAGCGCGCAGCTTCGACACCATGCTGCGCTACCGCCTCGAGCCGGAGATATTCAGCTTTTCGATGTTGGATAAATTTTATCAGTCGCTCACCGGTCAGACCGCTTGGAGCGAACAGGCCAGTAACTCAGATGGCTATCCCATCCACATCAAAATTGACACGGGCATGAAGCGGCTCGGCTTTGAGCCGGAAGAAATTCTCGCGTTGGCGGACAAGCTGAAAAACATGCCGTTGGTGAAAGTGAAATCGGTGTTCTCGCACTTAGCCGCGAGCGATGAGCCGGAGCATGATGCGTTCACCAAACATCAGATTGAATTGTTTGAAAAAACCTGCGAGCAACTCACCGGTGGATTGGGCTATGTCGTCATGCGACACATCCTCAACTCGGGCGGCATCCTGCGTTTTCCCGATGCGCAGTTCGAGATGGTGCGGCTCGGCATCGGCTTGTATGGCGTGGACACCGCGCATGAAATACAAGAACGCTTGCAGCAGGTGAGCACGCTGAAGTCGTCCGTCTCACAGGTGAAGAAAGTGAAGACGCGCGAGACGGTGGGTTACAGCCGTAGGTTCACCGCGCAGCATGACATGCGTATTGCCACCATCGGTATCGGCTATGCTGACGGCATTGACCGCAGGCTCGGCAACGGCAACGGGAAATTTTTGGTACACAACCAACCCGCCCCCACCGTGGGCAACATCTGCATGGATTTGTGTATGTTAGACGTCACCCACATCCCCGCAGTGGAGGAGGGCGATGAAGTCATCATTTTCGGCAAAGAATTACCGATACAGCAAGTAGCGCGGCAAGCGGGAACAATAGCTTATGAAATTTTGACGGGCATTTCAGGAAGAGTGAAAAGGGTTTATTTTCAGGAGTGAGGGGGCAGATGAAATAAAATTCAAATCCGCAAACGCTTAGACATTATAGGTTTTTGAAACCTATAAGGTCTTAAAAAAAGCGGAGAATTTTTACCCTATCCGATTCCGCCCTGGGGTTCGGGAAATAAATTAAATTGCAGTAATGAAAATTCAGCAATGAAAAAACGTTTTCTTCTTGAATGAAAATCCATAATCACGAATTTTACTAAACTTTGTATTGAAATTAATTTTCTCTGACATGAATGTAACTGCATTAAAAAATCAGATTTACAAAGCAGTTGAAAAAACTGACGACACTTCATTGCTTAATGAAGTGTACGCTATATTGAGAAAGTCCGGGAAAAAAAATACACCGGTGCAGCCGATGACCGTGGAGGAATTATTAGAGCGGGATGCCCAATCGGAAAAAGAAATGAAAGAAGGGAAGTTGATATCGCATGATGAAATTAAAAAACGTTTCGGCATTAAAAAATAGATGGCGTTGTATCAAATCAAGCGGTCTCCTTTTGCATCTCAATGTTTAAGCGAAATACATGCTTACATTTCAAACGAAGCCAAATCGGCAGTTCCGGCTGATAAATTCATTCGTCAAATAATTTAAAAAACAGATATACTCGCAACACAACCGTTCACCGGTCAAACCGAGCCTCATTTTGAAAAAGCCGGTAAAGAAAGAAGGTATTTGGTTGCAGGTAACTATAAAATCATTTATCAGGTAGAAGGATTTAAAGTTGTTATTACCGATGTTTTTCATACAAAAATGAACCCCGTCAGACTTACCAAGCGCGATACAAAAAATTAAATACATTGATTTTAAAAATGCAAATCATTGCTTTTTCAAAATAAAAAACGGGGACTTTGTGAAGGAATAAGCGGGTGTATTTTCATGAATAAGAATAAAATTGAACAAACCAAAGAAGAAACCTATTACAACCCACAAATGTTAATTTTACAAAAAAATAAAGACAGGTTAGACAGATTCGCCTGATTTTTCGTTTAACACACTAAACCAGATTTATGAATATCCCAAAAACTATTTTTCAAAGAGTAAAAAAATACTTGCTCATTACTTTATTGGTGGTTGTTGCACTGATCCCGTTGGCTTTTACCTCCAACACTTACTTCGAAATTTCAAAAAACCTTGACATTTTCGCCACCCTCTATAAAGAGTTGAACTCTTACTATGTGGATGATATTGAGCCGAACAAATTGATTCGCAAAGGCATTGACGCGATGCTTGAATCATTAGACCCTTACACACAGTTTATTTCAGAAGCGGAAATGGAAGATTATCGCTTGCAAACCACCGGCAAATATGGCGGCATTGGCGCGCTCATCCGGAAAATTGAAGACTGGGTGGTGGTGGCGGAACCTTACCAAAATTATCCTGCCGATAAAGGCGGTTTGATTGCCGGTGATAAAATTATTTTGATTGACGGCAAATCAGTGAAAGGGAAAGACACGGATGAAGTCAGCAAAATGCTCAAAGGACAGGCAGGCACACAGGTGAAAGTGAAAATCAACCGGTTGAAAGCGGATGGCTCGGAGGAAGAAAAAGACCTGGTGCTCAACCGTGAAGAAATTAAAATAAACAATGTGCAATATTTCGGAATGGTGAATGATGAAATTGGTTACATCCGTCTGTCAAATTTTACCGAAAATGCCGGGAAAGAAGTAAAAGACGCGCTGGAAAATATGAAACAAAATAATCCTGAATTGAAAGGATTAGTATTTGACTTGCGTGGCAATCCGGGCGGGTTGTTGAATGAGGCGGTGAATGTCTCAAATATTTTTATCAATAAAGGACAGGAAGTGGTGAGCACCAAAGGCAAGGTGAAAGAGTGGGATAAATCTTTTAAAACGCTGAATCCTGCGATTGACCCCGACATTCCGTTGGTTGTTCTGACGAATCGCGGCTCGGCATCGGCATCTGAAATTGTTTCGGGCAGCATCCAGGATTTGGACAGAGGAATTGTGGTCGGTCAGCGAACTTTTGGAAAAGGATTGGTGCAAACCACCCGTTCACTTACCTACAACACCAAGTTGAAAGTAACCACAGCCAAATACTATATTCCCAGCGGAAGGTGCATTCAGGCAATCAACTATGCCGAGCGTGATTCGCTGGGCAGCATCATTCGAATACCCGATTCACTGAAAGTAGCTTTTCAAACAACCAATGGCAGAACGGTGTATGACGGAGCGGGGATTGATCCTGACATAATTTTAGAGCCGGTAAGGTTAAGTAAAATCACCGTTGCTTTACTTCAAAAAAATCTGATTTTTAATTACGCGACTATTTACAGTGCAAAAAATCAGACTATTCCACAGCCCCGCGAATTCAAATTGAGTGAAAAGGATTACAATGATTTCATCGTCTATTTATCAGACAAGGATTATGACTACACCACCAAGAGTGAAGAGTTGCTGTCTGACTTTGAAAAAATCGCGAAGGATGAACAATACTACGAAGGCATCTCAAATGAATTTTACAAATTAAAAACCAGCGTGATGCACGATAAGGAAAAAGACTTGATTCGTCATCAGGATGAAATTGTGAAACTGCTGGAAGAGGAAATCGTTGGCAGATACTATTACCGTACGGGCAGAATTGAAGCCGGTTTTTCTGCCGACCCCGAAGTAGTGGAAGCTGTTAAGTTATTAAATGATAAATCAAAATATTCTGCGCTGCTGAAGCCGTAATTTTTTTATCCGAACTTTAACGAATCCGCAATGTGTTTCAGAACATTGCGGATTCGTTTTTTTAAACTAATCGTCAGCCGTCATGAAATATCCGTCCCTTTTTTTTGCTACCCTTTTTGTTTTCCTGTTTAGTTCTGTTTTTTCACAATCCAATACCTCTGCTTCCACCGGGTTAGATTCCGTTCTTTACAATAACTTAAAATTTCATGTCTATTACTTATCGGATGACAGTCTTGAAGGCAGGGCAACCGCGACTGAGGGAGAGGAAAAAGCATACCGTTATATCGTCAGTCAGTTTGTGAGAAACGGACTTCAGCCTGCCGGAAAAAATGCATCCTATTTGCAGCCGTTCACTTTTGTTAAAGGACGATTGATGGGAGAAAAAAATTCGCTTTTAATCAATAAAAAAAGTTTTCACGTTGAAAAAGACTATTACCCGCTTGGATATTCCGCGAATAAAAAAATCAATGGCGCATGTGTGGATGTGGGTTTTGGAATCTCGGCTCCTGATTTGGAACATGATGACTACAAAGGCAGAAAAAATCTTAAAGGGAAAGTTTTTCTAATCAATGTATCATCTCCTTCCGGCACGAATCCTCATGGAAAATTTGGCAGTCATCTGGATTTGCGTCCAAGAGTTGAGCGGGCGATACAGGCTGGTGCGACAGCGGTCATTTTTTACGCGAATGAGGAACAGTCAGATTATCCGCCATCAATGCTTGACCGGAATATTTTTCCTGCCAGTATCCCGATCGTGTTTTTAAAAAAACATGGATGGGATGAGGTTATGAATTTTAAGAAACTTTCCGCGCAAATGTCGGTTGAACTCATTCCCATTGAGAAGACAGGTCACAATGTAGCCGGATTGATTGACAACAACGCCACAACTACGGTTGTGTTAGGCGCACACTATGACCATTTGGGATTTGGAGAAAGTGGCGGTTCGCTGCACCGCGGTGACTCCGCAATTCACAATGGGGCGGATGATAATGCAAGCGGAGTGGCGCTCATCATCGAACTCGCTCGCAAACTGAAATCTTCTCCGCTCAAAAATAATAATTACTTAGTCGTGGCTTTTTCCGGTGAAGAATTGGGATTGTATGGTTCCAAGCAATATTTAGATTTTATGAATGATGCAGTGAAATCAGTGAACTACATGCTGAATTATGACATGGTCGGCAGGCTGAATCCGACTGAGCGTGGAATGCAAGTCAACGGTTTCGGCACATCTTCCGCCTGGCAGGTTTTAAAAAATATTCCAAACGATAGCATTAATCTCAAAACAACAGATTCCGGTATCGGTCCGTCTGACCATACTCCTTTTTATCTCAAAGACATTCCGGTGCTGCATTTTTTTACGGGCGCACATGAAGATTATCACAAGCCGACAGACGTAGCGGAGAAAGTCAACTATGAGGGAATGGTTTCGATTTTCAATTTGAGTTACGCTTTGATTGACAGCATTGACGGCAGGGGAAGAATTGATTTCATTTCTGTGGCAGCCGACACCGCACCTGCTACTCCGAGATTCAAAGTGACGCTTGGAGTCATTCCTGATTACATGTTTTCGGGTGAAGGAATGCGGCTTGACGGAGTGACGGATGGAAAACCAGCCGCATCAGCGGGTTTGAAAAAAGGCGACATCGTCATTCAGATTGGCGAACACAAAGTGGCGGACATGATGAGCTATATGGAAGCATTGAGCAAGTTCAAAAAGGGCGATAATGCAACGGTGATTTATCTTCGGGAAGGAATTGAGAATAAGGGGGAGGTTGTGTTTTGATGATAGATAAAAGATAAATCACACCGAGTTGTACCATGACTTACTTGCATAACATTATTCTTCAATAATCACCAGCCTGTTATTTTGATGAGCGGCTCTGATAGCGTCCGCATGTTTCAACAGAACTGATTTCAGGTGTTCATTTGTGCAGTTTCCGATATTCAATTTGATAACGGCTGGCGGAAAACCATGTATGGAAAATAAATGCTGAAAATCGTTGTCTTTTGAAACAATGGTTAATGCATGGTCTTTTGCATATTCCCAAATGATTTCATCTTCTTCATCGTGCAGATTTAGGAGGTAGATATGCTGTAAGCCCGGAAAAATATTTTGCAGGTCTTTGTCGCGTGTCAGCTTGTAGGAAATATTATGGTCGAGAAGCAGCACCGGAAGAGCGTAAATATTGAGTATGGCTATGCATGTACTTCACAAAATCCACAGCCTCGCGGATATCGGCTTTAGTTAATGGAGGATAGTTTTCGGTGATTTCTTCGGCTGACATTCCTGCGCTCAGATAATCAAGAATATCATACACAGTGATGCGCGTACCCTTAATGCAGGGACGCCCTTGCTGTTTGCGTGGATTGCTTTCAATCCTGTGAAATTGTTTTTTCATTTTCCTATATCTGTTATAATACTGTACAACGTAAATTTAAATAAAATGTTTAATCCGGGATTTTACTGGTTTGATAAAGAGCCTAACCGGATTCATTTCCTACCCCATTATAATAGACAGCTTTCAACCCACCCCGAAACTTGCTTAACTTCAAACACAAAATCCCTTAAAATCATGTCATTATCAGAAATAATGAAACTGAGCATACCCGAAAGAATACTTTTGGTGGAAGCGATATGGGATAGCATTGTCAATGATGAAAATAAAAGTTCTTATGAATTAAGCGATGAACAAATTCAATTTTTAGAAGAAGAAATAAAAGCCTACTCCAAAAACCCCGAACAGGGTTCTACATGGGAGGAGGTGAAAAACAGGATTAAAATAAAAATACACCACTCATGAATTCTGCCGAACTGAAATTGAAAATTTTCCGCCAACTTGATTTGCTGGATGAAAAAAAATTAGAGGAAGCTTATGGCGTCCTGCTCAATTACTTTAACAAGCAGGATAATTCTGATGAATGGAACAAGCTGTCGAAAAAGCAGCAAGAAGGAATTCGTGAAGCGCTCGTTCAGCTTGACAACGGCAAGGGAATTCCGCATAAGAAGGTCATGAGCAAGCTGAGAAAAAAATACAATGCGTAAAGACTTCATTTGGTCGCCACTTGCTAATGAGGATTTCACAAATGTATTGAATTATTTGAATGATAATTGGACCACGGAAGTTGCCGTATAATTCATTGAAAAAGTTGAAGATGCCATTCTTCTTATTTCTGAACTTCCGGACATTTATCCTGTTATTAACTCTGAATTAGGTATCAGAAAATGTGTCATCACAAAACACAATTCACTTTATTATAGAGTTTTGCAGGATACAATCGAACTTATTCGATTGTTTGATACTAGACAAGATCCCGAAAAATTAGTATTTTAATTATGTCAGTAACTGAAGCAATTATATCACCCAGCCCCC
>JBGTCY010000328.1:0-4627 GCA_041748615.1 Chitinophagales bacterium | reverse complement strand
CTATCCAGGTATTGATGCTTAACGCGCTGGTATTGAAATAGCCGGCTGCCCAGGTAACACTATCAAAGATTAACTCCTGAAATTTATCAGTCAATTGGGGTAATGCGTTGCTGAATCTGCTCGCCTGAGATGCGGTCAACGCGACTATTCCGGCAACGAGCAAAATGGAAATCCCCAAAACAATCGCAATGGAAACCGTGCGATTCACTTTTTTTTTCTCCAAAAAATTGACGCCCGGGCTAAGTAAGATGGCAATCATGATGGAAAAAATAAAAGGAAGAAGAATGCCACGAGCGATGAGTAATATGCTGATGAAAACATACATCCCAAGAAGGAGGAGCGTCACCTTGGCGTAAAATGGAAATTTCAAAGGAACATTATTCATGGGTAATTACGGAAGCGTTTTACCCGGTTCCGTTGTTATTTACGTCATTCGAATTCCCGGCTGGCGCGCTGATGAAGATTTTCATAAAACCAATTCCGATGGTTTTTACAACTCCCGGATTATTGGCAATCGCGAGCCTCACCCCTTGCTGAATAGCTGTACCATAAGCCTCTTTCTCCGGACTGTTTGAAGCGGCTTCAAAGATTACTTTAGAAAGATACCCGGCAGTAATCGCAACGGCTGTATTGATCAACTCGTCTTTTACTTCTGATGATTGTGTTACCTCTTTCAGGGTGCTTTTAATCAAATTTATCGGCTTGATACTATCATAAGCGGTATTGAACTGCTCTTTCAGCATTCTCCCTTCTTCCTGATGTTTGGCTTCCAATTCCTGAATGGCGGCTGTTAGTTTATCTAAAGTATTGATGTCTTTCATGACAGGGATGATTGGAGGGATTTTATTATTACATCACCAACCGGTTTTTTAATCCATTGATGCAGAAAAACATGAAACACAATTCCGGCTACAAGATAAAAGCCGGCTACAATGAAAAAGCCATAATACAGTTTCCCAATCCACTCTCCCATCAACAAGGCAATACCAATGTTAAAAACCAGTGCGAATAAAATCAGCATAATGATGACACTCGATCGCGAAACCAATTCAGTGACCACCACGATGAACATTTCAACCGCCTTGAGCTTTGAAAGTTCATAGCTGGTTTTGCTGTATTCCTCAACTTGCTCAAATAAGGTTTCTATTTTACCGGCAGGAGTTTCCATATTATTTTTGTTTTAATTATAAGAGAAGATACAGATAGGCAGCATGATTGGAACGATGCGAAATTCTCCTCCAGCCACATAACACCACAGCGCCTTGTCAGACCATACTTGCTCCAATTCTATGAAGATGAATTTAAACCGAATATCAGATACAAACACATCGGGTAAGAGTTTTTTCATGGTTTGTTAATTTTAATTAGAAATTATATATTTGATGTATTCTCCACAACTTCACGTAATTTGCTTGAAGATGCGTGCAAAGGCAATGAAACTACTTTCAATAAATAACTTTCCGAAAACTCATTCAGTAAATCCCTTGTTTTTTCTGAAAAGAATTCGGAAAGTTTTTTTTTGTCAAATCAACTTAAAGACGATAAATGATAGTTGAAATTTTTACTTTGCAAATTCACTTTTCGTAAATTCATTTTTTATCTTTTCGGTGACTTTCGCATCCGGCTGTCCGTTTTGCAGCTTTTTTGCGGCTTCTTCTTTCATCTCATCGAATTTTTTTGTAATACTCTCGATGAATTCATTGAATTTGTGGGTAAATTCATCAGAATACTCTCTGCTTTTTTGAGAAATTTTTCTTCTCGTATTGACACCTTTATCGGGTGCGAATAAGATACCTAATGTAGCGCCTACGGCTGCGCCAACCAATACGCCTGTTAATACTTTTCCTGTTGTGCTCATGATTTTTGTTTTTTTTAATTGTGATAAAAATAATTGAAATACAAAGATGAGCCTCGCAGCGCTGATAACCGTTATACAATTACAGTTAAGAGTTATATTATTCACACATCAGCCTTTATGGAACTCCGATTAATTTAAATCTTAATACACCTCATTCACCCCGAAGTAAAATCCTTTATCTTGTTTTGTTTTACCATGAGCATAGTCCATCCTGATCATATTCCTTTCTTTTGGATTGACGACAAAACGAAGTCCGGCTCCCACCGCCCAATTGATTGTTTGAAAACCAAAGTCTGACGGCACGCGCGCAACATCTCCTGCCGAGGCAAACAATGTTCCCCTGAAACGCCACACAAGGGGAAACCGCCACTCCAACTGCGTGAGCCACATTTCCATGTCGCGATAACGCCCTTCATAATATCCCCTCCCGAGATACTGCCCGCCATGCAAAGCCATCAATTGGAATGGAGGCTCACCGAAGTTTGCCGCTAAATATGCGCGCACCGCAAGGACATGCTTGCCTTTGCGCGGATTAAAAAAATGCCTGTAGTCAAATTCAAGTTTACAAAATCCGAACTGCCCTTCACTTGCCCATTTTGGATGGTTGTAGTTTGACAACGAAATGTAATAGCCCTCATACGGGAAGATATTATTATCTCTTGTATCCAAAACCAGCGCTGCGCCTATTCCAAAGGTCAGGTACCCGTTTTTTCCCGCCACATCAGCCCTGTCAAATGTGGAGTCTGCAGCGTAGTTCGTATCGAATATTCTGCTGAACCGGGCTTGCGGTCCGATGTAGAGTTTATTGACCTTGTATAAAAGCCGCAAGTCAGAATACCAATTTTGAAATTTGATAATCTCGCGGTTTGCGTATTCCGTTCGATTTCCGATTCCATAAAAATCCTGGAGCCAATTCTGATATTGAACGATTCCATCCATCCAGATGCGGTTGTTCTTGCGGAGAAACAAATCAAATTCCATAAAAGCCTCGTATTGCTTGTTCAGCGTGTATTGACCTTTAAGCCGGAAAGCCGATTGATGGTTTTTTGGAAGTTTTCGCTGACGAAAATAAAACTGAACTGTTCCACCAAATGCCAGGTTGGTTTCCGGCAGGTACGCGATAATCGGAAACCCAATCACATTGAAATTTTTAGTCGAATCCTTTTTGAAAACGTGTGTCAGTTTTTTCCATTTCTCCTTGTCCGCGCCATCCCGGGTAGTGATGACTGCCGCTGAATCGCCACGCCCCTGCGTGCTGATAGAATCTTCGCTGATGCGGATTATCGTATCATTTATCGTGATGATGGTATCTTTTTTCGCAGTGGTGGTATCCGTATTCACCTGCGGGAATACGCTATGAGGTAAGCATAAGATAATGATGCCCGCAAGTATGTTTGTCCATTGGATAATGATTTTATAATACATATTTAATCAAAGTAGCGCGCGTATTTCTTACACGATTTCATTCAACCGATTTTTAAGCGCCAAAAAACAATTCACAAAAAACAAATAATCTTCAATTCAAAAAAATCAAACACGTAAATCCAAACTGGTGTAAGACCAAATGCACTAAATTTATTCTTGCTCCATGTATCGGAGTATCCCCATGTGTTTTCAAGCAGTTGGAGATTCCGGCATAAAGTTGGAATAACAACTGAGCAAATTGTCCTGCACCCTATTCTATTGATTAAACATGTAAAACCTTGTTATCTGAGGTGCACATTTTTGCGATGAACCATTTTAACAATCCCAGCTCAATTGCTTTCTTCAAAAAGTTTTCTGTTACCGCTTTTTAAATTCTTGCATACTGAATTCAGTTGAACTTTTTCGTTTCTGATTTTAATGTTTGATATTGATTGAAAAAAAAGAGCGTCCCGTGTTATTCAGGACGCTCTTTTGATTAAAGGAAATTGTAATTCCTGTCATCTGCTTATTGTTTCTTTACATAGCGCCAATGTTGCCCTGGCAAAGAATTGTGTTCGGATTTGCTGCGGATTCAAGAATATTCACATAACCGTCATAAACAATCCATTGGTCATAAGTGATAGCTGTGCCGTTGAGCAAATTAGTCACGTTGGTATAACTTTTTCCTGTTGCGCCATTCACGCTGTTTAAGTTCACAACCACCGGACCGCCACCGACAGTGTTTATATCACCCAGATGGATTTTCGCAGGATGCGTATCACCCGCCATTGTACCTGTCAGCGTAATAGTTACCAGCGTATTGTTATTATTCCGTCTTTCTAAAAGCACGTTGCCTGATACCGCTGAACTATCTACTTCTGTCAAAGTGTAACTTCTGCTGGCGCCTGTTAAGGCATTGGCTCCAATATCGCCTTGCGCTATAATGACGCCAAGGTTGGATGCGCTTTCATGCACATTTACATAACCGTTAAACACGATGAGTTCATCATAGGTAATCGGAGTGTTATTATCCTGCTTTGTTACCAAAGTGGTGCTGAATCCATTCGCGTCAACCGCGTTAAGCGAGATGGCGATACCTCCCGTTTCCACTGCGGAATTAAAGTGAATGTGCGCTGGATGTGTGCCGGATGGTGCTCCGTTAAGGATGATTTCAACGGTTGTCGCGTTTGTCAATTTGTAAAAAGTTACAGTACCGGTAACACCTAAAACATCTTTCACCTTCAGGTCATAGGAAGTTTGTGCCAATGGGGTTTCATCGTCCTTATCATCTTTCTTGCATCCGGTGGCAAGCATAACGAATAGCAAGGTAATAAGTGAGAATGTTGCGAATAAATACTTTCTGGT
>JBGTCY010000327.1:0-6689 GCA_041748615.1 Chitinophagales bacterium | reverse complement strand
GATAAATTGCAGTTGTAAAATTTTACTAATTTCCCATTCTCCCTGAGGAAATGAAATTGTGAGGTGTTAATAAAAGCAGATTTCAGAGCAGCAAAAAATTTCAACTTGAACACAATTTCTAAAGATTTACTCCGGGAACTTTTGGCTGCAAAAAGTCGCACCTGTCTTTCGCTTTATATGCCCATGCACAGAAGTCATCCTGAAAACCTGCAAGACCCCATCCGATTTAAAAATCTTCTCAAACAATTGGAAGAATCTTTATTGCAAGAGTATTCAACTATTGAAACAAAACAATTACTTGAGCCTTTCGAAACTTTAAGCAATGACACTCAATTTTGGAATCATGCAGAGCGCGGACTTGCCGTTCTCGGTTCGGCTGAACTTTTCAAAGTAATCCGTTTGCAAAATCCTGTTGAAGAATTGGCTGTGGTAGCTGATAGCTTTCACACAAAACCGCTGCGCAAATATTTGCAATCGGTTGACCGCTATCAGGTATTGGGTTTAAGCCTCCATGATATCCGTTTTTTTGAAGGCAATCGTCATTCACTGAGTGAGGTAGCGCTGTCTGCCGATTTGCCGAAAACGATTGAAGAAGCGCTGGGAGAGGAGTTGACCGATAAACATTCCACTGTCGCATCTTACGGAGGTGTGGGTGGCGGCAGCTCAAACATGCACCACGGTCATGGCGCACGAAAAGATGAATTAGACATAGATGCTGAACGATTCTTTCGCGTCATAGCCGGTGTTATTGATGAACGCTTTTCAAAACCTTCAGGATTGCCGCTGATACTTGCCGCATTGCCCGAACACCATCATCTTTTCCATGAAGTAAATAAAAATCCGTTGTTGCTTCCCAAGGGCATTGCCATCAACCCTAAATCCGTTTCAATTAATGAACTTGCAAAAATGGCTTGGGAAGTGATGGAGCCGGATTATTTTCTAAGGCTTGAAAATTTAGCTGCCAGATTCAGTCAGGCTCAAGCAAACGGCACAGGCAGTGATAATCTGGAGGAAGTGGTGAGAGCTGCTTCAGCCGGAAGAGTGGATACGCTATTGATAGAGGCTGACCGGATTATTCCCGGAAAAATCATAAACAGCGATACAGGGGAAATTCAAACAAGCGATTTGCAACATCCTGAAACGGACGACCTGCTAGACGATATCGGAGAGTTGGTAACAATGACGGGAGGCAACGTGGCGCTCATCCCGCAGGATAAAATGCCCTCCACAACAGGACTTGCGGCAATCTATCGTTATTAAAAAATCAACAATCATGACTATACAATTTAATACCGACAAAAACGTCACAGGCAGAGAAGAATTTACAACGCCATTAGTCACTTTAGTTTCAGAAGAACTTAACAGATTCAGTTCTCAGATAACACGGGTGGAAATTCATCTATCGGATGAAAACGGCAAGAAGGAAGGGCAGAACGACAAACGATGTTTGATGGAAGCGCGACTTGAAGGAATGAAACCAATCGCTGTTACAAACAACGCTGACAACACTGAGCAAGCCGTTAAAGGGGCGCTAGATAAATTAAAAACATCGCTTGAAACCATCCTCGGAAGATTAAGTAATCATTAGTAAAATTCGAAAATGAATTCGGACGCCAACAAAGAAAATCAAGGTTTGAAATACTTCGATAATTTAAAAAATGTCTGGTCTGTTATTAAGCCTCATTTGCTTGAAAAGTATAAAGAGCTGAGTGAAGACGACCTTTTTTATGAAGAAGGAAAGGAAGATGCGCTTTTATCAAGAATAGAGAAGAAATTATTCAAATCAAGAGAAGAAGTGGAGCGGATACTCCAGGATGTTTATTTAAACGCTCCGAAAGGAGGCTCGCCAAAATAATTTTCCGCCCTTGCCGGTCTATGCGAAGATTTGCAACACAAGCCAGACTTGCAAGCCGCTCATTGTTGGTCGGGCAACGCAAGAACAAACGCACAGACCATCAATGACGATAATAATTAATAACGCTTCAAATGAAAACCATACCCGGACGGTTGAATAATCGGTAAGCTCAACTTTCTCAAAACGGAAAGAAAACTGGAATCAGCAGCGTAGCCACGATCCACAATATAATATTAAGCGGGGTTCCTACTCTCACAAAGTCCATGAATTTGTAATGCCCCGCCCCGTAAATCATCGTATTGGTTTGGTAGCCTACCGGAGTCATAAAACTGCATGAGGCGGCAAAGGTGATTGCCATGAGAAACGGGCGCGGATCGGTATCCATTGCCGCTGCTGAAGCTATCGCGATGGGCGCCAGTAACACCGCGCTGGCATTGTTGGACATTGCTTCAGTGAGCAGGGAAGTAATGAGATATAATGCTGATACGATGGCGATGGGACCCAGCGAACCTGCTATGCTGATGATGTAGCCGGAGAGCAGGTCTGCTGTTCCTGTTTTATGCAGCGCTAATCCCAGGCTCAACGCGCCAGCCAGCAGGAAAATGACTCGCCACTCGATAGACTTGTAAGCTTCCTCCATGTTCAGGCAGCCGGTGAGCACCATCAGCGCGCTGCCGATGATAGCGCCTGTCATAATGGGCAGGATGCCGAAGGTTGCCGCTATCACTACGCCTGCAATAATGCTCACTGCAATCGCTATTTTTCTTCTTCTGAATTCGGGTAATCCTACTTCCGACAAAATGAGAAATGCACTTTCATTTTTCATCTCAAGACGTTTCAGCTCCGCTAATTGTTCTTTTTCAACTTCAAGCAGAAGCGTGTCCCCCGCGCGCAAAATGGTTTCAATAAGTTTTTCGTGCATGATTTCGCCCCGGTGGCGGATTGCCAGCACATTGGCGTTGTAACGCTGCCGGAATCGTATTTGCTTCAGTGTTTTGCCCACTACATTCGAGTTGGGCGCCAGCACGGCTTCAACAAGGATTACTTGTTCTGATTTATTGCCTTCCTGATCATCACGGGGCTTCAGTTCTATTCCTTCCCTTTCTCCCAACTCTTTTATCTTCTTCACATCGCAACGCACTTTCAGCAAATCATTTTCACGCAGCACCATGTTGCCGGAGGGTGAATAATAATGCTGCCCATCGCGCGTAAGGGCGATAATATCAATATCCAATACTTTTACTAAGGGCGAATCGGCAATCTTGGATCCCACCGAGGGCGCTTCTTTCTTCAAAATGATTTCGGTAAGGTAATCGCCCATACCGAATTTTTCAGTAAGCTCTCCCTCATCTTTACGTACCGGAATGAGCCGGATGCCTGCCAAAAGCATGTAAATAATACCCGTTGCAAAAAAGATGAGACCTAATGCCGTCATCTCAAACATGCCAAAGGGCGCCTGTCCGTTTTCCTCCGCGATGCCGCTGACCAAGATGTTGGTGGAAGTGCCGATGAGCGTGCAGACGCCTCCGAACATGGAAGCAAACGACAGCGGCATCAACAACTTGCTGACAGGATGATTGGAAGCGGCAGCCGCGGTAATCACCAGCGGTATCATAATTGCCACCACAGGAGTGTTGTTGATGAATGCGGACATTGCGCCCACGCCTATCATCATCACCACCACGCCTACCCAAAAGTTGTATTTAAACAGTGTGGAGAGTTGTTTTCCCAGCGCGTTCACCGCTCCCGATTTGAACAGTCCCGCGCTCAGTATAAACATAGCTGCCACGGTGATGGTTGCCTGGTTGCTGAATCCCGCGACCCCTTCCTGCGGAGTAAGAATACCCGCCAGTATCAGCGCAGACATGATCAGGATGGCAACCAGGTCAACACTCAGGTATTCCGTTGCAAAAAGAATAATTGCAACGATGAGAATGATTAAGACGAGGATAATTTCAAGAGACATGATGCCGCATTATTTGATACGGGCGAGTTTAGATTAAAACATTGAATTACGCAACATTTAGTGTGAATCATGTAACATTTTCAAAAAATGATGTAACGCTTATTTATTTGATTACGCGCATTTTTGTTTTGAACCTATTGCTAAAGCAAAAAGTAATGAACAAAAATCAAACTGACTACCGCAATCAGCAATCTGATGGCAAGTCAAATAAGCATCCCGCACAGAATAGTCCGGTTTCCACTCGGGAAAAATCAAACAATAAGACGGAGAACACAGAGGAGTTTGAGGTAAATGCAACAACTCAAAGAAGACCGCAATTCCGGTTAAGTGAAAATATGAGAAGAAGATTTTGCTAGGTGAAGTTGTCAAAATAACATCCGCAATTTGAAGCGTGAATTAGCAGATATTAGACTTTAGATATTAGGTGCATTGAGGAAGTTATTTTGGAAACGTGCTTAAATGTCTTTTCAGATCTCTTCCTTTGCTTCCGGTAGCAGCACCGTTTTATACGCCATACTTCTTCTTCATCTATTTTTTGAAATCGCTCAATGCAGTTCCTGAAGCAGGCTGCTTTTTATACCGTTCCCAGCGTTCTTCCAAAACCCGGAATTCTTTATCAGTCAAATCCTCATCTTCATCTTCATAAGCCTCAAAGCCCGCTTTGAATTTTGTTTCGGCAAGAATTTTTTTCAGCAACTCATAATCCGCGTCATATTCCAGCCTGATGGTAATCGTTTTCATAGAAAAGCTTTCATTCAAATTTATCTTTTTTTTCGGCACCAGACCTATTGGCATTTAAAGTCCGCATAGCGGACCTGTGTTTCAGATAATTTGTATTTTACCATAAGGTCGTGCCTACGGCACTATTTTTAATATATCGGAAGATGCCATTGCAGCCATTAAATTCTATGCGCCCGAATGCAGGATGGATATTATTCGATAATTTTGAAAGTATAGCAATAAATGGGTTTATCATTTGAATGGGATAGCAATAAGGCGAATGCTAATGTATCCAAGCATCATGTTTCGTTTGAAGAGGCGGCAACTGTTTTCGGAGATGAACGTTCTTTAACCATAGAGGATACGTTACATTCAGAATTCGAAGAACGGAAAATTACGATTGGAAAATCTAAAGTTGACCGCGTGCTTGTGGTAGTGCATACAGAACGCGGTGAGCGTTTGCGCATCATCAGCGCGCGGAAAGCTTCGAAAAATGAAAGAAAACAATATGAAGAAAAATAAAAAACATGAAATGTTACCTGAATATGATTTCAGTGAGGGAGTTAGGGGGAAATATGCAAAAAAATATGCCGAAGGCACTAAATTCATGCTCATTAAAAAGCATGAACGCGCTATTCAAACATGGGAAGCCAAAATTCAAAAACATCCACAAGTTCTGGATGTTGCCCAACGTAGAATAAGGGCATTGAATCATCCGCTCAGGCAGAAAATCCTTACGCTGATTAAAGAAAACGGCAACTGGATGAACGTCAAAGACATTTATACCAAGTTGAGCATTGAACAATCTGTGGCTTCCCAACATCTTGCAATTCTCAGAAATCAAGAATTAGTTGAAACCGAGCGAGATGGAAAAACTATTTGGTACAGTGTTAATGATGCAGCCATTGATATCCTAATCGAAGCCTGCAATATGGCAGGTTCCAACCCGGAGCCAGCGATATTATAACTCCAGTCGAGCAAGGATGGCATAATTGAATTCCGGTTTGAATAATTCATGGTTTTTCTGTTGTCCGCAGTTACGTATGAGTATGAGTTACTTCGATTGCTTAAAGTTTTCCAACAACTTATTCCCTAATCACCACCACCTGAACATCATGTTCCGCTTCATCGTCTTTCAGCGTGATCATGTTATCTTCCTGCGCCACTTCTTTCACCGCAACCTTCAATGGAGGCGCACCCCTCCAAATAGCGCAAAGTTTGCGCGATTGCTATGAGCGACCGATAGCTTGTGCTGATACCGCCATTGCGGTTTAAGCTTTTAACTTACCCGCATTTTTTCAAACAGCCGGAAAAAACCTTAGTAACTCCATCATCACTTAGCAATCAGCCTTAGTAGTCAGTCAGCCGGAGGCTGATCCGTCTCAGCCGGAGGACTGAGGCGGAGCGGTAAAGTCCAACTCAATTTTATCCTCAATTTGTATTATCTTTATTTCTTTAATGATATTTTATCCAGATTGCGGATAATATTTTAAGAAGTTGGGGCAAGTTTAACAAATAGTCAATCCAATGAAAAAAACATTTTTATTAATGCTGTTCATTTCGGGATACTGTTATACCATCAAGGCTCAGTACACCAAGCTGTTGGATTTTGATGGCGCTTCAAACGGAAGTTTTCCTACCGCCTCTCTTATTTCTGACGGAGTTTTTTTATATGGAACGACCAGTCTTGGCGGTGCAAACGATCTTGGTGTCATTTTTAAAATAAGCCCCGATGGAACAGGCTATGAAACACTGCACCACTTTGCAGGCACAGAGGGGAGTAAACCTTATGGCTCACTTTTTTCTGATGGCACGTTTTTGTATGGAACGACATGGCGAGGCGGCGTAAGCGATTCCGGCACCATCTTTAAATTAAAGCCTGATGGAACAGGGTATTCCAAACTCCACGATTTTACAGGCGCAAATGGAAGCAAACCGCGCGGCTCTCTTATTTCTGACGGCTCTTTTTTTTATGGAATGACCTATGAAGGCGGTTTGCACAATTTCGGAGTTATCTTTAAAATTAAGCATGATGGAACCGCTTATTCCCAACTGCTCGATTTCACAGACACACTAAACGGAAGGAATCCTCAAGGTGATCTTATTTCTGACGGCACGTTTCTATACGGAATGACAAGTGGTGGCACA
>JBGTCY010000326.1:0-10245 GCA_041748615.1 Chitinophagales bacterium | reverse complement strand
TTCACCACCATTTTGCAACGGCTGCATACCATGTTTTTGATGTGGAGTTTCATTAATGAGAAATATATTAAGGAACTATCAAAATTCTGAGTTAGTTCTCGGTTTAGAAATAAATAATATTTCAAGTGTGGGAATCATAGTTAGTATATTCTAAACCGAGAATGGCTGATTAATTTCGTTTTGTAAAAAACCTATGGGTTATATCCATGTCGGAAAATTACTGTATTCATTCTGCTCAATTTAGAATTTTAGTTTTACCGAAATGACGGTTCGTAGAGCAAGCAATTTTTTTCATAGTTTTTTATTATATTTTTAAAAGTATTTGTTTCAAAAAAATAAAAATTTATGCTATTCAGATTGCTTGTTTTATTAATCATCAGCCTGAATGTTTTTGCGCAGCAACCGCCCGTTGCCAAAGCAAAAACGCAAACCCTCGCGCAACATGGCGATACACGCACGGACGATTTTGCATGGATGAAAAACAAAAATTCAGGCGCATTCAAAAAATACCTGAAAGCCGAGCAAAAATATACCGATGCGGTGATGGCGGATACCAAACCCTTGCAGGAAAAACTCTATGATGAACTGCTGGGCAGGGTGAAGCAAACCGACATGAGCGTGCCTTACCGCTACAAAACCTATTGGTATTATTTAAGATATACTGAAGGTGAAAACTATCCCGTCTATTGCAGGAAAGCAGGCGACCTTGATGCTGACGAGCAGGTTATTCTTGATGCCAACAAGGTGGTGAAAGAGGAGAAATGCTACTCCGCCTACCCGCTTCGCTACAGCTATGACAACAACCTTATGGCGTATGCGATTGACAAAACCGGCAATTTCGAAAGCACCGTTTTTTTCAAGGAAATGAAAACCGGCAACAAGCTGAAAGATGTGTTGCACAAAGTGACCTCGCTCGCTTTTGCCGCTGACAACCGCATGGTTTTCTACACCGTGCAGGAACCGAAAACCAACCGCAGCTACCGGCTTTACAAACATGTACTCGGAAATGATACGGGAAAGGATGAATTGATTTATGAAGAAAAAGACAAGCAGTTTGATTTATATGTTTATTCCACCAAAGCGGAGGAATTTATTTTTCTGATGGCATCGAGTGCGGACGAAACTGAGGTACGGTTTCTGTCCGCAAAAAATCCGGATGAGCCTTTCCGCATCATTCACCCGCGCGAAAGAAAAAATGAATATTTTGTATCACACTACCAGGATAAATTTTATATCAGGACAAATAAGGACGCCATTAATTTCAAATTGGTGACCGCTCCCGTCAGCAATCCTGCCATCGAAAATTGGGAAACGCTGACTGAACATCGTGAGGAGGTGCTGTTGGACAGGGTGGATATTTACAACGATTTCATGGTACTCAACGAGCGCACCCACGGAAACGACCGGGTGCAAATCCGGTGGTGGAATACGGGCGAAAGTTTTTACGTGCCGGTGGAGGAGGAAGTGTATTCGTTCGGAGGCGGATACAATCCCGATTTTGATGCCAAGTGGCTGCGGTTTTATTTTTCATCGCTCAAAACGCCTCTCATGATTTTCGAGTTCAACGTGCACACGCTTGAGAAAAAAATTCTGAAGCAATGGGAAATCCCCAGCGGACACAATTCAGATGATTATGTTACAGAAAAAGTTTTCGCGACTGCACCAGACGGAAAGCAGGTACCCATTTCGCTTTTATATAAAAAAGGTTTAGAGAAAAACGGCAGCAATCCCGTTTACATGGAAGCGTATGGCGCTTATGGCGAGCCTTTCGATGCCGGGTATGTCAACACGATTTACCCTTTGGTTGACCGTGGATTTATTTATGCCATCGCCCACGTGCGCGGAGGCGATGATATGGGCAGGGTGTGGTATCATGACGGGAAAATGCTCAATAAGAAAAACACGTTCACCGATTTCATCGCCAGCACCGAACATCTGATAGCAGAACAATACACCGCGTCCGGAATGGTTGTCGCGCAAGGCGCAAGCGCGGGCGGATTGCTGATGGGCGCTATTGCCAACATGCGTCCCGATTTATATAAGGGCGTCATCCTGCATGTGCCGTTCGTGGACGTACTCAACACGATACTTGACACATTGCTGCCGCTCTCCACGCAGGAGTTCATCGAGTGGGGCAATCCTTACATCAAGGAAGAATACGACTATATCAAATCCTATTCGCCATATGATAATGTAAAGCGGCAGGATTACCCCCACCTGCTTTTCACATCGGGCGTCACGGATGAGCAGGTAGGCGTATGGGAACCCGCAAAAATGGTTGCCAAACTGCGCGCCCTGAAAACCGATAATAATTTATTACTGTTCAAAATCACATTCAAAGGCGGACACAGCGGTCCTTCGGGCAGATACCCTTACTACGAAGACCTGGCTTTCGAGTATGCATTTGTTTTGAAAATTTTCGGGATGGAATGAATTTTAGCTGCAAGCCAATAGTAATGAAATTACAAATCACAAAAAGCAAATCATAAATAAATTCCAATAAAAAATTAAAAAAACTTCAATCCCACATAACAGTGTTTTGAAGTTTTAGAATTGGATATTATTTGTTTATTGTGATTTGTTTTTTAGCGCTTATAAAAAAGACAACTTGTAAGCAATTTTATTTTGTAAGCGCTAATAACACTATCCAATCTCAATCATCATTCAACACATACTTGATTAAATCATTGGAGGTAATAATCCCTTTCAGTTTGTTTTCTTCAACGACCGGCAATGCATGATAGCCGTTGGTGGCGAACATGGTAGCGGCTTCATAGATTGAAACATCCGGAGCTACTGTATCAGGATTTTTAGTCATGATGTCTGTGATTTTGATTTCCGCATCCAATTGACTGTCATCCAGCGCTTTTCCTTTTTCGGAAATTTTCTGAAACGCTTTCATTACATCATGCGAACTGATGATACCAATCACGTGGTCTTCTCTATCCGTGACCGGAAGATGATGCACATTGAATTTTGCAAAAAGTTGTCTTACCTGTGAAAATCTGTTTTCCTGGCCGGCTACCACAACTTTTTTTGTCATGAGTTTACTCACGGGTGTGTTTTTATCTACGTACATTTTAAAAATTTTTAGAAGTTATTTAATGATTGCCCAAATATGGGGTTTTTCCTTTGATTTTAATAGCGATTTATATCACCAAACCAATAAAATCTGAAATCGAAACAGTTTTGAAGATATTGAGCGGGAATTGAACAGACTTAAAATCATGTTATAGTAAAATAAATTTGGGCAAAATAGGTATCTGGAATCTTCAAAAATCAACCAATGAATTCATTTTTAGATAATTACAGCCTCACTTTGAATTTTTTTATGAAAGTGTTACCTTTGCTAACCTTTTTTCAAAATGGTATGCATTTTTAATATTTGCTTTCATGACGAAAATAGACGACCGGAACCATATTTTTTAACCAAAACAATTTAAAATTTTGACAAACGCAGAACAGGAAAATCCCACCGTTGACAGTGGTGAAAACACCTCCCCTGAAGAAACTTCTTCCGTTGCAGTAGCGGAAAAAGTAAAACCCAATCATGATGACTTCGACTGGACGCTCGGTAAACGCAATGTAGCCGTTTACTCTGACGAACAGAAAGACTCACTCGAAAAAGAATACGAAGCAACTTTACAAACCGTCACTGAAAATGAAATTATCAATGGCACTGTGGTGGGCATCACCACGAATGATGTCGTGCTGAATGTCGGATTTAAATCTGACGGACTGATTCCCCGCTCTGAATTCAGAGATTTAGAAGACTTGAAAGTTGGTGATGAAGTAGAAGTCTATGTAGTGGAGACCGAAGACTCCAGAGGCTCGCTGATACTTTCACGCAAAAACGCAAAGCTGATGCGTGCATGGGAAAATATCGTTAACGCTTATAATAATGCGGTAATCGTTACCGGACATATCGTGAGCAAAACCAAAGGCGGCTTGATTGTGAATGTGTTCGGGCTGGAAACATTCCTCCCCGGCTCTCAAATTGACGTGAAACCGATTACCGACTACGATTCTTATGTCGGAAAAAGAATGGAGTTCAAAGTGGTGAAAATCAATGAAGCGATTAAAAACGCGGTGGTTTCTCACAAAGCATTGATTGAAAGTGACCTGGCGAGCCAGCGTCAGGATATTATCGCGAAATTGGATGTAGGACAAGTGCTGGAAGGCACCGTGAAAAACATCACTGATTTCGGAGCATTTATTGACTTGGGTGGCGTTGACGGACTGTTGTATATCACTGATATTTCATGGGGCAGAGTGAATCATCCGAATGAAGCGCTGCAACTGAATCAAAAACTGAATGTGGTTGTGTTGTCTTTTGATGATGAGAAAAAGAGAATCTCACTTGGCTTGAAACAATTATTACCGCATCCGTGGGAAACACTTGATTTGAAATTGGAAATCGGAACGAAGGTATCCGGCAAGGTGGTGAACATTGAAGACTATGGCGCATTCATTGAAATCACTCCGGGCGTGGAAGGATTGGTGCATGTTTCAGAAGTTTCCTGGTCAAATCAGCCTGTGAATTCCAAAGAATATTTCAAATTGGGAGAAAATTATGAAGCAGTAATCATGACGATTGACCGCGAGGAGCGCAAAATGTCGCTCAGCATCAAGCGCATGTTGCCTGACCCGTGGGAAAAGATTTCCGAAAAATATCCCGAAGGCTCACGCCACAAAGGAATTGTTCAGAATATCACTCCTTACGGTGTGTTTGTTGAATTAGAAGACGGAATTGGCGGCATGGTGCATATCTCCGACCTTTCCTGGACAAAACGCTTCAATCATCCTTCCGACTATGTTAAAAACGGACAGGAATTGGATGTGGTTGTGATGGGTGTTGATTTGACGGAAAGAAAAATGACACTCGGTCACAAACATTTGGAAGAAGACCCATGGGATACTTTTGAAAACATTTTCCCGGTCGGTTCTATGCATGAAGCGCCCATCGTCAAGAAAGAAGAAAGTGGCGCTATCGTTTTGCTCCAATACGGACTTGAAGGTTTTGTGCCGAAACGTCATTTGAAAAAAGATGACGGCAAATCCGCTGAGTTGGATGAAACCCTGACTTTCAAAGTGATTGAGTTTGACAGAAAAGATAAACGCATCATTCTGTCTCACACCAAATACCTTGATGACCTGAAAAAGAAAGGCGACCAGGCAAATGATGAAGAGAAAAGGTCTGTAGAGAAAGCGACCAAATCAGTGAATAAAAAAACGGAGAAAACAACGCTGGGTGACATCCAGGAGTTGGCTGATTTGAAAGACAATCTCGAAAAACAGGAGAAAAAGAAGTATGCCGCTGCTTCACAGCCGGCACCAGAAGCAGTTGAAGAACAAGAAGAAAAGCCCAAAGCGAAAAAAGCGTCTAAGAAAACCAAAGATGCCGATGAATCCGGAGAATCAAACCCTGATGAAACCGAAACGCAGGAAGCTTAATCTTCAACTGAATATCTTTTCTTTTTAACACAAGACATCCGGTGGAATGGCAACATTTACCGGATGTTTTTTTTAACCGAAAATCTATGATAAATTACTGGCTTGTTAAATCAGACCCGGAAGAATACGGATGGGAGAATTTATTACAAGATAAAAACACCTCATGGACAGGTGTTAGAAATTTTGCCGCCAGAAATCATTTGCGGGCAATGAAAAAAGGCGACCATGTTTTGTTTTATCACAGTCAATCGGATAAAGCGGTCGTAGGTATTTCAAAAGTTGTAAAAGAACATTTTCCGGACAAAACAGCAAGCGAAGGCGATTGGTCGGCAGTTGAAATTGCCGCAATGAAACCATTGAAAAATCCCGTCACACTTGCTCGGATAAAAACTGAAAAGAAACTGAAAGATATTGCCTTAATCCGCCAATCCAGGCTTTCAGTGATGCCTTTAACAAAAGAAGAATTCGACATGATTGTTAATATGGGAAAATAAGGCGCTGACCTGCAAATCATCAACTGCCCGCAAATAAAAATTCGATTTTTAGAACTGTTCTGAAATGAAGTTCAAGAAAATGAATTGACTTTTCGATTTTATGTACTAAAATTGAAAACATGGAACAGACAAAATCAAAAGCGATTGCCGGCTATCATCTATTAATGATTTTATCAGCCGTTGACGGAAAATTCATTGTGGAAGAAGATATGGTCATCAGTGAATGGCTCAAAAAGAAATTTCCAATTTTTGCCGACCTTGATAAAGAGATGGAAATATTAAGCGCTCTGACACCCGATTATTATATGATTCATTTTCAGAAATGTATGGATGATTTTTACCGGAATTCAACTCCCGAAGAGCGGAATGAACTGATTCAGTTTGCCATGGATTTAATTAAAGCCGACCATACCATCACAAAAGAAGAAAACAGTTTCATCAACGAATTATTCGACAGATGGTCAGAACCTTCTGAATAAGGTTGTCAACACTTAACTGTCATTGTGGAAAATCCCGATTTCCCTGATTTTCATTTCCATGAATTTCTTGCATCTGCCATTGTAATGTTTTACCTTTCAATCCTGAAATTTTATCCTCTCCGAAGTGGATTTGACAGGATTTTTTTTCTGATTTAATAAAAACAACTCACTCAAACCAACTCTCTATGAAAAAGCTGCTGTGGCTGTTGCCACTTTTTTATTGTTTGGGATTAATCGCCCAAACCACTCCGAAAGACTACCATTTCCTCAATACCGGCACACTGACAGATATTTCAGCTTATGAGCTTGCCTTTGAAAACAATAACCTGGACCGCTTTCGTCATTTAGAACATCGCATCACCATGCGGTTTTCAACTGGCGTGGAAGTGGAATTGCTTTCCGCCAATGAATTGCAGGACATGGGCTTGCCGGTGGATATGAAATTGGTGAACTCCGCGGACATCAACCCCAATCAACAGTTTCAATATATTTTACATCCTTCAGGAAGAATCATCACTACTACAAACCCGGTAAAAACCAAATAAACACATGAGCCGTTTCCCTCTCAACAGACTGTACGCAATTGCATTGCTTTGCGCAGCCGCATTCTGCTTCCCCGTAGTCGTTTCAGCGCAAACCTGCCCGGACGCCACCATCACGATTGAAATATTTACCGATGACTATCCAAACGAAACGCGTTGGGAACTGATTGATAAATCATCAGGCATTATCATCGCATCTGATAACTTATTGACTTCAGGCGCTCCAAATACATTATATAGCTGGAATGTCTGTGTTACCTCCACCGGATGTTACGATTTTATCATTTATGACAGTTTCGGTGACGGCATTTGTTGTTCCGAAGGTTTCGGATATTACAATATCCTGTTCAACGGAAGTTTAGTTGCAACCGGTGGCAGTTTCACTACACAAGAAACCGTCTCGAATATTGGCGGTTGTTCTGGCGCTTGCCCGGATGCTACTTTTACGCTGCAAATTGTAGCGGATAATTTTCCCGGTGAAACATCCTGGCAATTAGTGAACAGAAATACAGGCGCTACAGTGGCATCCGATAATTTATCAGGCGGAACTCCAGGATTATTATATACCTGGAATATCTGCGTAAACAGTAATGGATGTTATGATTTTACCATTTTTGATTCATTCGGTGACGGCATCTGTTGCGATTACGGACAAGGCAGTTACAGTGTGTTTTTAAACGGCAATTTAGTTGGTTCGGGAGGACAATTCGCGTTTGAGGAATCGGTGTTAGGAATAGGAACCGGATGCAACGGGGGGGGCGGTACTTCCCCGCTCATCACAAATAATACATTGTTCACGCCTGAGCAATTAGTCAGAAACGTGTTGTTAGGCTCTTGCGTGGAAGCTTTTAATATCAATTATGTTGGAGCATCAGGCGCTATCGGATACTTTTCAAACGGCTCAGGCATCGGTATCACGGAAGGAGTTTTATTGACAACCGGCAATACGAATATCGCTCCGGGTCCTAATAACGCTCCGGATGCCGGAGTTGACAACGGGTTTCCCGGTGATGCTCATCTTGAAGCGGCAACGGGTGCGTTCCCAACCTTAGATGCGGCTTCCATTTCTTTTGATTTCGTTTCCTTCAGAGACACCGTTACTTTCAGTTACATTTTCGCTTCTGAAGAATATCCTGAATATGTGTGTTCTGATTTTAATGATGCCTTCGCATTTTTAGTGACCGGTCCCGGTTATGCTCCTAACACGAATATCGCCCGGATTCCGGGCACTACCTTGCCTGTAGCTATCAACACCGTAAATCCGGGTGTGGCAGGAGCATTTGGAACGATATTCGGTTGTACAAGTCTTGCTTATTCAAGCCTTTATAACGATAATACCAATGGAGCGGTTACTCAGTATGACGGCTACACAGTTCCGTTGACTGCCACGATGGTCGTCAACCCCTGTGATACATACCGCATTAAAATCGTGATAGCAGACGTGTTAGACAGGCTGTATGATTCAGGAGTGTTCCTTCAGGCTGAAAGTTTTTCTGCGGGTGAAAGTGTCGGGATTACCGCCAATGTCAGCAGCACCAATTCCAAAAATCTCTTAGAAGGCTGTGATGACGGAGGGTTTACTTTCACAAGGCAAAGCAGCGACCTTTCAACTGACATCGTCATTAATATCAATATTTCCGGAACCGCAACACCGGGAGTAGATTATCAAAATATCCCTTCCACGATTACAATTCCTGCCGGTCAGTCCTCATTTTTCCTGCCAATCAATGCTGCTTTGGATGGCATCACGGAAGGAATTGAGACAGTGATAATTTCTTATTTTGATGGCTGCGCCTGCAATCTTTCAAAGTCGGATACACTTTTTATTCTTGATAATAACGCTTTAGTTACCAGTATTGCAGGTCCGCTTCCGCTTTGCCAGGGACAGTCCGGAGTAGTAACGCTCAGCGCATCGGGTAGCCTTTCTCAACCATATATTATTGAATGGAATACTGGCGAAACGGTTCCATTTATCAACGTATCACCGGTTGTTACGACCAATTACAGTGTGACAGTTTCTGATGCATGCAGGTCACAGTCAGCGACATTGGATTATACAGTTGAAGTGTTTCCGCCCATTATTGCTGATTTCAGTGTGAATTCACCGCAATGCGAGTCTGAAAACAGTTTTAACTTCCAAAATACCAGCACCTACACCGGAATTCCTTCCTTCCTGTGGGATTTAGGGAATGGACAAACCGCCACTTCCGAAAATGTTATGGGTTTCAGTTATGCAGGACCGGGTAGTTTCAATGTAGCTCTTACTGTTTCTGCTAATGGATGTGAAGCCTCAACATCGCAAAACGTGTTATTGAGAAGTTCGTTTGAAACTTCAGTTATTGCTTCCATTTGCGAAGGCGGAAGTTATTTTGCCGGTGGCGCTCAGCAAACGGAAGCCGGTTTCTACTTTGATACTTTGATTGCCACCAATGGTTGCGATAGTGTAATCATTACTGAACTGATTGTGAATCCTGCTCCGGTTACTACCCTAAACCCTGAAATTTGTGAAGGTGACGGATATTTTGCCGGTGGCACTTTCCAGACTGAAAGCGGTACTTACTTCGATACTTTGACCACTGCCGATGGTTGCGACAGTATTATCATTACAAATCTTACCGTTCTGGAAGTTTTGACTACTTCCGTAGATGCAGAAATCTGTGAAGGCGACTCCTATTTTGCCGGTGGCGCTGAACAGACAACTACCGGAGTTTATCTTGACACGTTTACTTCCACTATTGGCTGTGATAGTATTGTTACGACCAATCTCACGGTATTGAGTGTTCTGACTTCTACTGTGGATGCGGAAATCTGTGAAGGCGATTCCTATTTTGCCGGTGGCGCATTACAGACTGAAAACGGAACTTTCTTTGATACATTAACCACTGCGGATGGATGCGACAGCATCGTCACGACCAACCTCACGGTACTCATTGTACTCACCACGACTGTGGATATTGAAATTTGCGATGGCGATGCGCATTTTGCGGGTGGCGCTTTCCAAACTGAATCAGGAACTTATTTTGATACGCTCACTTCCAATACCGGATGTGACAGTATTGTTACAACTAACCTCACAGTGTTGCCACTTTCTTTCAGCACCGTTGAAGTTGAAATCTGCGAAGGCGAAAGCTACTTTGCGGGTGGAGCGGAACAAACGGAAAGCGGTTCTTACACCGATGTGTTAACCGGTTCCAATGGCTGCGACAGCACGGTAACTACTGAATTGACCGTATTACCACTTTCTTTCTCTACTGTTGAAGTTGAAATCTGCGAAGG
>JBGTCY010000325.1:0-49731 GCA_041748615.1 Chitinophagales bacterium | reverse complement strand
TTTTCCCGGAGCAACCTACACGCCATCCTGGGAAAGCGCGGGTTTGCCGGAAGAGCGCTTTATGACTACGCAAGACCTTGCCGAAGTGATTTACGGGATTTATTCGCTCTCGGAAAGAACTGTCGTGGAAGAAATCATCCTGAGACCGATGCTGGGGGATATTTGATTTTCAGAAGTAAATGTCATGCTCCGAGTATCGGAGCATCCCCTTGGGTTCGGTACAAAATCGCGGGGGATTCCGGCATAAAGCCGGAATGACAAATGCAGCAAAATAACCACCGAATGACTTATCTCAATTTGTGAGATTTGTGAGCAATAAGGAGTTCTGAATTTTTATTACTGATGTTTAACCATCAACCTTTTTCATTCGTGCATTCGTGGCTACAAATGATACGAATAATGGAGCTTAAACCGTGAGTATTTCCGAAAATAAAAACTCAGCTTGCAGCCGCCTGATGTTTCCGGTAATTCCGGTACCACAATAAAAAAATTGCGCTGAATAAAATGTAAGGCATGGAAAGCAGGTACAGAATGCCCCTGTTTAATCCCAACGCATACGTGCTGCCTTCTTTCATGGATGATTCCACAGACGCTCGGCACATGGGACACTGCGCGGCAACCGGTTCAATCAGAAAAAATAACAACAGGAAGAATGCAGGAAGAAGTAACAGTCTGTGATTCATGATACGCCAAAGTTAGTAAGTGTAAGACGATGCACCACTTTTATGGTTCGCGTGGGTCAGTCACACTGAGCGGAGTCGAAGTGGAGCGATTGCCACACCGCTTAGTTTCCCGATTTCTCGCTTGACTCACTCTGACAACGCAACTGCAATTTGTCATTCACACAGAATTGAATTTCGTTTTGCAGAAAAACAATTTCCAAAACTTCAAATTCACTTTCTAAAATCAATATCTTTACCGCCCATGTACCTACTCGGAATTTCCGCTTTTTATCATGATTCGGCAGCCGTTGTGATTAAGAATGGTGAAATCGTTGCGGCAGCGCATGAAGAGCGTTTCACCCGCAAAAAACAAGACCCCGGATTTCCGCATCAGGCGGTGGAATTTTGCCTGCGCGAGTGCGGCAAAACAATTGACGAACTGCAAGCGGTGGTTTTTTATGACAAACCGTTTTTGAAGTTTGAACGCCTGCTGGAAACCTATTATGGTTTTGCGCCAAAAGGTTTGTCTTCTTTCATCGCCTCCATGCCGCTCTGGATGAAAGAAAAATTATTTCTGAAAAAACTGATTCTGGATGAATTAGAATCCGTGCAGCCCTATGACAGAAAAAAAATCAAACTGCTTTTTCCCGAACATCATCTTTCACATGCCGCCAGCGCTTTTTATCCATCCAACATGCAGGAAGCTGCTATCCTCACCATTGATGGCGTGGGGGAATGGTGCACGGCTTCCATTTCGAAAGGCGTTGAAAATAACATCACCATTTTGAAGGAACTGCATTTCCCGCATTCGGTCGGGTTGCTTTATTCCGCCTTCACCTATTATCTTGGCTTCCGCGTCAATTCGGGAGAATACAAACTCATGGGACTTGCGCCTTACGGCAATCCCAATTCGCTGCGCATTGACAGATATCGCAACATCATCCGCGCTGAGTTGGTTGACATCAAAGACGATGGCTCCATCTGGCTCAATCAAAAATATTTCAACTACGCGGTCGGTTTGCGCATGGTGAACGATGCCCGTTGGGAACAACTGTTCGAACTTAAAAAGCGCGAACCCGAAGAAGAACTCACACAACCTTATTGCGACCTCGCGCTGGCGATTCAACAAGTCACCGAAGAGATTGTATTGAAAATGGCGGCTCACGCCAAAGAACTCACCGGCTCTGAAAACCTCTGCCTCGCTGGCGGTGTCGCGCTCAACTGCGTGGCAAACGGCAAAATATTACAGCAGGGACTTTTTAAAAACATCTTCATCCAGCCCGCAGCGGGCGATGCGGGAGGGGCGCTGGGAGCGGCTCTCAGCGCCTGGCATCTGCATGGCGGCAATCCCAGAGTTTACAAAACGGCACCTGACCTCATGCAAGGGGCTTTCCTCGGTCCCCGGTTTCATGACATTGAAATTGAGGCGATGGCAAACAAATATGACGCTCCCTTCACCAGTTTTGAAGATGCCGATTCACTCTGCAACGCGGTCGCCAAACTGATGAGCGAAGGCAATGTCATCGGCTGGTTCCAGGGCAAAACCGAGTGGGGACCGCGCGCGCTCGGCAACCGCAGCATCATTGCCGACCCCCGCAACAGCGACATGCAGAAACGCCTCAACCAAAAAATAAAATACCGCGAAAGTTTCCGCCCGTTTGCCCCGGCTGTCTGCGATGATGATGTGCAGCAATACTTCGATTTGAAACAGCCATCGCCCTACATGCTGCTGGTCGGTGAAGTGAAAAAAGAACTGCGCCACGAATTACCCGCCAACTATCACGACCTTCCACTGCGCGAAAAATTATATTTCCTGCGTTCCACGCTGCCTGCCATCACCCATCTTGATTTCAGCGCCCGCATCCAGACGGTCTCAAAATCCGCCAACCCGCGCTTTTACAAACTCATCAAAGCCTTCAAAGAAATCACCGGAGTTGGCGTGGTGGTCAACACCAGCTTCAATGTGCGCGGAGAACCGATTGTCAACTCCCCGGACGATGCCTACCGCTGTTTCATCAACACCGAAATGGACATCCTGGTTATCGGCAACCACCTGTTTGAAAAATCCAAACAACCGAAGCGCAAGTTTGAAAATGTCTATAGCACGGTGCTGGATTAAAAAAAATATTCCCCTGACAAAAAAATGCAAATGATTTTGCGCTTGCTCTATACGACTATGCCTTTCTTTGATTTGTAGCGTCCCGCGATGTGAGCGCCTTACCTCCGATGGAGGAAAGGGGAGTAACACTTTTTCCTACCGCAAATAATACCTTATCCACGTAGTAAGAATAATTGTCTTTCTCTCGAAGCTCTTCTGTCAAGTCAGTTTTTAACCACAATTTATATTGGTCAATTAACTCTTTCTCTTTTTTTGTGATAAGTGAAAGTCGTTTTAGTTTTTCGATTTTCTCCTTATTACCATTAGCTTTAAATATTCCAAAGGCTCTCAATACATGTTGGTCTATGATTGGTTCTCCCGGTTTCTTTGTCAAATATTTTCCAAATTGATAAAATACAAGTCCGTTTTTCTTTTCGTCTTGTTGTTCTGAAATAATTCCTTCTATGATGTGTTTTATTTTTTTTAAGTCACCATTTTTCCATGAAACTGCGTAGAGTAGTTTAGTCAACGTATCGGCATTTGAAATGTCACTCAGTAAATTGTCAGATGTTATTATTCCTTTTTTCTTTAGGTCTTCTATTTCGTCTTTCGTTATTTTGAACTTTAGTTGTGGATATAATTGGTCGTCCATTTGGTTCTTCTTATCAATCATTGGGTCGTCAAGAATTCTCTCAACATCTTCAATCGTTTTTGAAGTCATTAATTTCTCAAATATCCTTTTTACTTTTTCCATGGTTAAAATTTATCTACCTGCATTGCAGGCAACTTCGTTAGAGTTTCCCCGCAATTTTCATGAAACATTATTAAAGAATTAAAATAAAACAAATTGCGGAAATAAACTTACAAATTGGTGGGGTTTTGCATTTCCTTATTCGTCTTTGTACGAGCGTAAGCTATCGTTTATTTCTTTACCTTTTTTGTAATACCCAGTTCTTCTATATTTTCCATTTTCGTAATAGCAGAAATAGCGCCCGTCTCTAACTCCTTCATCTGTTACATTAAATTTACACATCACTTGTCCATTGTCAAAATACTCTGCAACATTCATCTCAATATTATTATTGAAAAATGCAATAAGATTGATTGTTCCTTTAGGGTCTTCAATAACCTGAAAATAAGTCCTTGCTGCGTTGTTAGCATAGATAATAGCTTTTGGTGTGCGATAATATTTAGCTGTGTCAGCAAAAATAGTGTCGGATAAAATATTAAGGGTATCAAGAATTTCTTTGGAAATAATTCTCTCCCTACTGAAAATAGATTTACTGAATTCAGTAATCAATGTTTGAGTTTCAATATTTAAGGGCTTTTCGTTGGACTTGTTTGTCCGGCTACAGTTTACCAGTATCAATAGTAAGAGTCCAACTAAGATATGTCGGCTAATATTCATTCACTTGAATCGTTTCGGTTTTTTCTTTTATTTATGTATCTTTATAAAAATGTACATATGAAAACAAAAGTAACGCTCAGCCTGGATAAGAAAGCTGTGGAAAAAGCAAAAGAATATCCAGGCGTTCAAAGAAAAGTTTTTCATCATTAGTTCAGGGATTGATTTATAAACTTAAAGAGGACGATAAAAAAAGCATTGCGGATTCTCTAATAGGAATCGCTAAATTGGAAGAAGGAGAAACATTTGAACAATTAAGAGATGCAGCGATTAAAGAAAAGCATTTTAAATGAAATATTCATTGATACCAAGCCTACTTGCGCACTGTCCGGCAGTGTAATGTTGCACTAAAAAAAACTCCCCCAAACCTCATTCTCCATTCCCTCGCCAACCGACTATCCGTCCCGAAATTCCCCAGCCCTGAAGCAGTAATCAGTCCGGACTCCCCTTCTCTTTTGGAGAAGGGGGCGGGGGATGAGGCTACGACCCGTGACTAATAGACCCGTGACCATCAGACTGCTCTCCCCCAAATCCTCTAAATTTATTCCATCAACCCATCAACTAATGACCCCATCAACCCATCACCCCATCACCACCCCCACCGGCACCACCCTCTCCTGCAAAGGCTGGCTCCAGGAAGCCGCCCTCCGCCTGCTGCACAACAACCTCGACCCTGCCGTTGCCGAGAAGCCCGATGAACTCATCGTCTATGGCGGCACCGGCAAAGCCGCCCGCAACTGGGAGTGCTTCGAAAAAATCGTTGCCGCCCTGCGCCAGCTCGAAGACGACCAGACGCTGCTCGTCCAGTCTGGTAAGCCGGTCGGCATCCTGCGTTCGCATAAAGATGCCCCCCGCGTAATCATCGCCAACTCCAACCTCGTGGGCAGATGGGCAACGTGGGAACACTTCCGCGACCTCGAAGACAAAGGGCTGATTATGTACGGACAGATGACTGCCGGCTCATGGATTTACATCGGCTCACAGGGCATCGTGCAGGGCACGTATGAAACCTACCTTTCGCTTGCCGGCAAACATTTCAACGGCTCGCTCAAAGGCACGCTCAACGTCACTGCCGGATTGGGCGGTATGGGCGGAGCGCAGCCTCTCGCCATCACGATGAACGAAGGAGTGTGTCTTGTCGCGGAGATGGAAGCATGGCGCGTGAAAAAAAGATTGGAAACGCGCTACTTGGACAAAATGACCACCAGCATCGAAGAAGGCGTCACGCTCGCGCTCGAAGCGAAAAAAAACAAGGAAGCGGTTTCCATCGGCATCGTTTGCAACGCGGTGGACTTGCTGCAACACCTGCTCGACAACAACATCATCCCCGACACACTCACCGACCAGACCTCCGCGCATGACGAACTCGTGGGCTACTTCCCCCAAAACCTCAGCGTGGAAGAAGCCACCATCCTGAGAGAAAAAAATCCCGAACAATACCGTGAACGCTCGCTCGACACGATTGCCCGCCACGTGCAGCTCATGCTCGCGCTGCAACAAAAAGGCGCGATTACCTTCGACTACGGCAACAACATCCGCGGGCAGGCGCACGACAAGCGCGGAGTAAAAAACGCGTTCGACTTCCCCGGCTTCGTACCCGCCTACGTGCGCCCCCTCTTCTGCGAAGGCAAGGGACCCTTCCGCTGGGTGGCGCTCTCGGGCGACCCGCAGGACATCTACACCACCGATGAAGCCCTCCTCCAACTCTTCCCCCACAACAAAGGACTTGCCCGCTGGCTCACCCTCGCCCGCCAGAAAATCGCCTTCCAGGGACTGCCCGCGCGCATCTGCTGGCTCGGCATGGGCGAACGCGAACAGGCGGGCGTACTGTTCAACAACCTCGTCAAAACCGGCAAAGTCAAAGCCCCCATCGTCATCGGGCGCGACCACTTAGACACCGGCTCGGTCGCCTCGCCCAACCGCGAAACCGAAGGCATGTTGGACGGCTCCGATGCCATTGCCGACTGGCCCATCCTCAACGCCCTCATCAACACAGCCGGAGGCGCGAGCTGGGTCTCGTTCCATCATGGCGGTGGCGTGGGCATCGGCTACTCCCTCCACGCGGGCATGGTCATCGTGGCTGACGGCACCGATGATGCCGAAAAAAGATTAAGGCGCGTCCTCCACAACGACCCCGCCCTTGGCGTCATCCGCCATGCCGATGCCGGCTACGAAGAAGCAAAAGCCACTGCGAAAAAGTTTGGGTTGGAACTCTGATTTCACCTGTACCAAAATCTAAAATCTAATATCTCCCGTCTAAATTCTACCCTCTCAAAACTGTGGACTGTTGACCGTGGACGGTGGACTGATTTTGCGCTTGCTTCGTACGACTATGGATTGCTTTGATTGGTCGTGGCGCGATGTGAGTGTATTACCTTCGGGGAAGGAAAGAGTGTTCAACATAAAAGATACATCGCGTAATCTAACGGGCTGGCGGTGCTGCCGGAGCCGCCTTTGGTATTTGAATAGGCAGGCTTTCGACATAAGCCACTCCCATATGATTCTCCACGATTTTTGTCGCGGTGCTGTGCGCGAAGGTGTGCATGAAAGAGTGATGAACGGTTAGAATTATGTCCTGCAAATCATTGTCGCTTTCCATGTCAATAATGGACAAGCCAATCTCTTTGCACTTAGACGTGGAGATGTGCCGCGCATGTGACTTATTCGTTTTGTGGTCGCTGAATTCCTTCAGGATTTTCTTGGTCTTTTCGGCATCGCCATTGCACATGTTTCTTTTAAGCCAGTCGGCAGCTAATTTCTCAGACCAATCAATGGAATTCTGGCATGCTCCGAGAAATGTTGGATGATATTTTGAAATAATCGCCTGCCACAAAGGCGCTGAATGGGGATTGGCTTTAATATCTTCTTTTGCCGTATTGAACTCATCCAACACCGCCTGACATGCAACACCGCCCATTTGCGGGTCAATGGGACCGAGGTTGGACTGCTTGCCCATGATAATTTCCTTGCAAGCCAAAGCCATCATTGTTCCCGCGCTCATTGAAATTTGCGGAATGATTGCTCGAATGTCATTGCCAAACATCAGGTTCAAATAGTCCACTATGCTCTCTGTTGCGGCAAGGTCTCCGCCCGGTGTATGAAGGATAAGGTCAAGCCCTTTTGCTCTGTCTAATTTGTGGATGTTGACCATGAAGGCGTTTTTATCCTTGTCGTTCACAATGACGTCAATGGCATTGCCGCGCTGCAACCAGCCGGAATAATAGGCAATCACATTGCGCCCTGTTTTCTTGTGAATTTCGAGAATGTACTTTCTGCGCACTACATCGAGCGCGTTCGGGATTCCCTTTTTTGAAACAGTTTGAATTTCCTCTAAAACCTCTTTCCAATTCGGCATAGCGGGAAAATAAAATCAGTCAATAATGCAGGTGTCGGTGGAAGTGATACTGCCGGGTGTTTCCTCGTACAGAGAAAATTTGACGATATAATCGCCCGGGGTAGTCCATTGTGGCGCTGAAGGAGGAACAGTCTGTTTGAACACTTCTTTCATGATTTCGTTGTAGTCTTTTTCAAAAGAAGGCTGCTTTTTTTCTTCATCTTTTGATTTCATAGACTTTGCTTTTTTAGAGAATAAGTTCGCGATATAGAGCCAAAGTTACAATTTTTCCTGTCGGCTCAAACTCTACGCCCTTTAATGGTACCATACATTATAATATTGTTGCCGGAACTCGTCTCATCCGCCCGATAACCGCCAGCGGGTTGATGATGCCACCCGTTTTATTGGCACTCATAGTACCATTATTAAACTACAATATAAACCACTGCATGAAGTTTGGTTTATATAAATTAAAATTACGGTACTTTTAGTATCTGAAATAGAATTATTTTAAACTGTAAAAGGAAAACTGCTGGTTACCGCAACTCCCCGTAAATGCAGAATGCAAGCGAAAGCCACTGCGAAAAAATTTGGGTTGGAACTGTAGGAATTTTTTGCGCTTGCTTCGTACGACTATTGGTTGCTTTGATTGGTAACGTTGCGCGATTGGGGTTTGTTACCTTCGGGGGAGAAAAGAATAACCGATAATAATGATTGAGCTTAGTGTTTTATATTTTGTTTTTAATGATTTATTTTTGAAATAAAAGTATGATAACTGACATACGCGACACAAAATTTGTTGGTGAGCAATTACTCAAAGAGTTTCTTGAAAAGGAGATTGCTGATCGTTTACTATCTATAGATCAACTTCCAGAAAAAAATAAAGAGATACTCAACTATGATTATCTTGACCTTCGCAACTACCTTCAGAAACTTTATCTCAAAGGCGAAGATTTTGAAGTTAATGGATTTGATAGCTTCATATTTCATTTAATTCAAAAAAGGCGGGAAAGTCTTGAAAACCTTTTTTACTTAAGTAAAATTTTAACTAGAATTAAAAGCCCTCTTGTAATCTACGCGATAATCTATTCAAATTACAGTGAATGGAAATTGCAAAAGAAATTTAAACCACTACATCCCATAAAACGAGACTTTGGTATCCGTGGGGATTACGAAAACCTTTCTGTGTTCCCACGCTTTAAGTTAAGACTGTATGAGTATCCAATTTTCTTTGATGAAATAAATAAGTTTTTAACCCTATTTTTTGAAAACTCACACAATATGTATTCAAATATTGATTTTCAAGACTGCATGGATTATCAATCAAAAGCAATTTTATTCAATAAAGTATCACCTGAAAAGTATGAGCAAATATTAAAAATCGGATGCAGGGTTTTGGATAGAGGGTTTGATATCGTATATTGGCACATTGCAATAACTAAAAACATAAACCTAATAAAAGACACGATAGAATTTTCTGTTAGCCAGATTGAAAAGTATCAATCGAACTTGAATATAAATTTCGGATTTGGTGATGAGTATTATATTTTTCAACAGTTCGTGGCAATTAAATATCTAATTGAAACTCTTGGTTCAATCCCGCATCATTTTGATGAGTTTGAAGCAATTTTCCAGAAATTGGACAAATATCCAAAGCTCAAAAACGAAATAGCTAAAGCGAGGAAGAGGCAGCAACGACTTTTAAAACAACCCGATTACAAGTACTGTATCAAAGCGGGTTCTAATCTTGATTATTTTTATGACTATGGACTTGCCGATTTTGAAATAATTGAAAATTTGAGATATAGAGATCTTTCCGATTACGATACCGTTGTTTATCCTGATGACAATATTCATAGTAGTGATTACTATTATTATAGTTACCGCAAGGCAATTCTTGAGAAATGCAGGTTTCCAGAAAAAATACCTGCAAAATCACTGCGTGAAACCAGCAATGAAGTGCGGGATGAGTTAGGAGTACCAAGATTTGGTGAAGGTTGGAAGAATGAAACATACCTTTTCAAAATTATTTACGAGTTATTTGAGGCAATAGGCATTGAGGTTATTCATCATTACAGACCTAAATATTTGAAAGGACAAGAATTAGATATTTATTTAGAAGTTGAAGGTAAACGAGTTGGAGTGGAATATCAGGGATTACAACATTTTCAACCAGTTGACTATTTTGGAGGGGAGGGAACTTTTATTGCAACAGTTGAACGTGATGAAAGGAAAAAAAGAATATGTCAAGAGAATAATGTCACTCTTATTTATGTTAACTACGATGAAGCAATTACAAGGGATTTTATTATCAGGCGACTTAAAGAACACAAAATTGTTGTTAAAAAATAGAAACTAAATCTTACGTTAAGAACACGGAACTTTGAATTGTAACCAAACATTATAAATGGCGATATTAGATTTAAATAAACTACCCGATATTGATAACATTAAAGGTATTTTAAAATATGACCCTTTCGATGAATTTTCTGAATTAAAGAATTTGGGAGAAATATCTGAGCGAATTTATGGATGCGCCTTGTTTAATGGAGGGGGCACTGATGATAAATATCCACACTATTTAGAAAAAGCATATTTAAGAGCAGCACTAAATGAATTCGTTTCAATAAGTGAAATGCTAAAAAAACACCCTCCATGTATTGTAATTGATAAAACGGACTATCCACTATTTCATTTTTTTAAAGAATTAAGAGTTACTAATTTTCATATTAAGACATTCATGCCTAATAATATTAAGGGCACTGCCAAAATAGTTAATAGAACCACAGGAAAAACCACATTAAAAGATTTAATTGATATTGTAAACTTCATTATTGAAGATTGTAACCTAAAATTGTTTAGTGATAATGAAAATTATAAGAGACACTATGCTACTGAAGAATTTAAAAAAACTGTCGAATGGGTTGAGCAAAATCAAAGGATATGGGGGATTAATCATATAATTGAAGCCGCATTAAAACAATATTGCCAATTAATTAATGTTACTCTTACCAATAAAGCAGTTCACCTATCTCCCTCACAAGCATAGTTCAAGCGTCTTAGACTACTCATCATTCATCAACCGCCACACTCTATCTGCTCCGCTAGCACTCTCTTCGATTTCCCTCCCAAAATTATTCTTTCACGACATCCCCATTTACACCACCATAGACTGGAACATTGACTTGCTGACTCAAACTTCCCGGTATTGGGATTACACCGCATTGTCATTAAATAAATCATTGTGGGAGAAAGTGTTCCCGGAATTTCACCGCAATTCCGAACACACGATAGAAATACTCGAGTATTTTTTGAAGGGGGATGTGAAATCCTGATAATTTTCTTACTTTGTATCGTCAGGATAAAAACCCTGTATAGATTAACAAGCTGAATTTCATAACATGAGAACCTTGAAAATAAAAATACCCGACACCGTTGACCTTGAAGACAGGGAGATGCTCATGTATCTCGCTTCGAAATTGTATGAGGAAAGCAAATTGTCATTAGGTCAGGCGGCAGAACTGGCGGGATTATCCAAACGCACCTTCATGGAAATGCTCGGTCAGTATGGCGTATCGCTGTTTAACTATGATGAAAAAGAATTGGAAAAAGAATTGAAGCATGTCAAAAATTATCGTAAGTGATACCAGTTGTCTTATTCTGCTGGATAAACTCGACCGACTTTTCATCTTGAAACAACTTTTCGAAACCATCACTATCACACCCGAAATTAAAAGCGAGTACGGAAAAGCCGTTCCTCCTTGGATTAAGATAGCTTCTCCGAAAAATATCAAATACCAGAAAATAATTGAAGCGGAATTAGACAAAGGCGAGGCAAGCGCCATTGCCCTGGCATTGGAAGCGGATGAAGCCCTGCTGATTGTGGATGATAATAAAGCCCGCCTCTATGCGGAAAAGTTGGGTATAGATTTCATTGGAACCCTCGGCTTATTAATAGAGGCGAAAGAGGCGGGATTGATTAAACTTGTCAAACCCGTATTGGAAGAAATTAAGAAAACAAATTTTCGCATCAGCAAGAAGTTGGAAAAAAATGTATTGAAGCTGGCAGGGGAATAAAAAACCGCCCGTACAAGAATAATTCAAGTCCTTGAATTATTCATCCCTCATCAACTTGCCGCAATTTAACTGGGCAGTCAACAATCCCCCCACGCCCCGCTTTTCTTCCAAATTATCTTTTTTCGTAATCGCCTACAGCACCGCCATAGACTGGAACATTGACTTGCTGACTCAAACTTCCCGGTATTGGGATTACACCGCATTGTCATTAAACAAATTACTGTGGGAGAAAGTGTTCCCCGAATTCCACCGCAATTCCGAACACACAATTGAAGTACTTGAGTATTTTTTGAAGGAATAAGGTAACTTTGATTAACTCAAATCATCATTCATGAACCTTCAGGCAGAAAAGCTAAATCTCATTGAATTACTTATCAATACCGATGACGAGAAGCTCTTGATGGAAATTAAAACCAAGCTTACAAGAAAGAAGCGCGCATCTCTGAAACCCATGACGCTCGATGCCTTCTACTCAAAGATTGAAGCTTCAGAAAAAGCTCTCCGCAAAGGAGAAGTGATTTCTCAAAAAGCCCTCAGGAAAGAGGTGGAGTCGTGGCGAAAAAAGTAATAAAACAGATAGTCTGGACTATCCCCGCAAAACGCGACCTGCAAAGCATTTACGATTACCTTGCAGAAATTTCTGAAACCATTGCTTACCGCCAGGTTATAAAAATCCTTGACAAGACCGCACTGCTTGAAACAGGCTTTGATGAAATCGGACAGGCAGAACCGCTGTTAAAGCATACCGGGAAAAATTATCGTTATCTTGTTTCAGGCAATTATAAAATCATTTACCGCGTGGATGATGATGCGCTTCACATCATTACTGTATTCGACACGCGACAGAACCCGAATAAACTGAGTCAAAGAATCCGTTAATTCAGTATATGCTCAAAATTGACCCCTCGCGCTCACGCATTGTTCAATCATCCACTTCGACTATTCATTCCACATCACCCTGCCACGCTTTAACCTGTCCGTCAACAATCCCCCGAACTCCACCGCTTTTCCTCCAAATTATTTTTCCACGACATCGCCTACAGCACCGCCATAGACCGGAGCATTGACCTGCTGACGCAAACTTCCCGGTATTGGGATTACACCGCGCTGTCATTAAACAAATCACTATGGGAGAAAGTGTTCCCCGAATTCCACCGCGCTTCCGAACACACGATAGCAATGCTTGAGTATTTTTTGAAGAGGGATGTGAAATCCGAATAATCCGGTTATGACACTTCCTTCTCAGACTCTGGCAAGGTAGCTTAGAGAGTTTCTGCCAATACGGGAAAATTCAAAGGGACTTGATGGGCAACATTCTCACGCGTATCTGTCCGTTTTCTATCACAACAAACGCGCCTTTCATCAAATCGTCATGCAACAGGGTTAAATGTGAAAACAACAATTCAGAGATGCTCTCTGTGGTGAGTGGTTCTATCCTGAACAAAATGACAGAGGGTTTATGCTTGCCGCTATAAGCATGAATACGGCTGAAATCAAGATCGTGCGTGATGATGATGAAATCATTGCTTGCCGCATAAGTGAAAATGAACTCATCCGGCTTGCCTCTCATGTTGACATCCCGAACATGAATGGCATGATGCCCGCTCCTGCTGAGAATTGCCGCGAGCGAAGGCGGCATATTTTCATCAAGCAGAAAATTCACGATGCTTTTTTGATTGGAATAACCCGGTAATCCACCATGCCTGCGGCAAATGCCATGGCATCCGACACGTCTTCACGGGTAAGCCAGTCAAACTCTTTCAGCAGTTGTTCAACCGACATGCCTCCCGACAAATAAGCAAGCACAGAGGCAACGGGCATACGTGTTCCTTTTATACAGGGCTTGCCGAAACAAATTTCCGGGTCAACGGCTATATGCGGAAAATCGGGAAATACATACATCATTGAGCTACAATTATGTTATACAATATTAGACAGAATTGAGTTGTCAAAATAAATACCCGGAATGAAAACACATCATCAGCACCGCTATAGACTGGAATATTGAACTGCTGACGCAAACTGCCCGGTATTGGGATTACACCGCGCTGTCATTAAACAAATCATTGTGGGAGAAAGTCCCGAATTCCACCGCAATTCCGAACACACGATAGCAATGCTTGAGTATTTATTGAAGGGGGATGTGAAATCCGATTAATTCTTTTCGCGCAAGCATCGTTCAATCATTCGTTTGGACTATTTACTTTGTCAGCAGCTCCGCTTCCTAAGTTCCTCGTCCCGTTTTTACTTATGCATGAAATTCAAGAAGAAAATAATTACATTTGAATAATGAATTGGCGCGACCACATCGTTTCAGACAAGGATATCCTGTTGGGCAAACCTACTATCAAGGGAACCCGTATTTCAGTGGAGTTGCTGCTCGAGTTGCTATCAAACGGATGGACTGAAATAATGATATTGGAAAGCTATCCTGGCATTACGGATAAGGATTTAAAAGCAGTCTTTGCATACCTCAAAGAATGCATTGAAAACGAACTTTATTTTCCCCTTTCAAAAAGAGCCTGATGCGATTTCTGGCGAATAAAAACTTTCCCCTGCCAGGTATTAAAACGCTGAGAAAAGCCGGTCATGAGGTTTTGAGTATAACAGATTGCATCCCGGAATCTCCGACAGGGAAATCATTGAAATAGCTCAAAAAGAAAAGTTAATCATTCTGACATTCGACAAGGATTACGGAGAAATCATTTTTAAGCATCAAGTCAGTCAGCCACCGGCAGTTGTCTTTTTCAGATTTAAAGGCGACAATCCCTTGGCTGCGGGAACGCTTTTATCAGAGTTGATAGACGAAAAGAAACTGATGCTCGAAAACACTTTTACGGTCATCGAACACGAAAATATCCGCCAGCGGAAGTATTGAGTGAAGTAATATTGACCTGCGGTATTCATGCGGTTGCATACGTAACCACTCTCACTCATGCATCGTTCAATCATCCGCTATTCATCCGCTGAACGCGAGCGTAGTTTGGTTTAAATCAATGCAAATCCACGGTACATTGAGTAACTGAAAAAGAAATATTTTAAACTGAAAAAATAAAAACTGCGGTCAAAATTATTTTTCCACGACATCGCCTACAGAACCGCCATAGACCGGAGCATTGACCTGCTGACTCAAACTTCCCGGTATTGGGATTACACCGCGCTGTCATTCAACAAATCACTATGGGAAAAAGTCTTCCCCGAATTCCACTGCAAGTCCGAACACACGATAGCACTGCTTGAGTATTTTTTGCAGGGGGATGTGAAAACCGGATAAATCCAAACAAATTCCGCTTGGCTAAATAGATTTAACTTTCAGATAGAAAATTTTTCCGTTAATGAAAGAACAATCTCAAAAACTTACCAATCTCCAATTGGAATTGTTGAAAGTCTTTTCACATAATATCAGCGATGACGAGTTAAAAGACATCCGCAGGATGCTATCAAAATATTTTATGGAGAGAGCGGTGAAAGGCGCTGACAAAATTTGGGATGAGAAGGGCTACTCCAATGAATTAATGCAAAAATGGCTTAAAGAAGGTTCATGATAAGCGTAGTGGTTGATACGAATATCTGGATAAGCGCGCTTTCTTCAAAGTCTGAAAATCACTGGTTCGTACAAGCCTTCTTAGACGAAAAATTCAGTTTAGTTGTCAGCACCGGTATTCTTGCAGAATATGAAGAAAAACTTAAAGAAAAATATGCTCAATCCGTTGCGGAAGATTTTTTAGAAACACTCGATATTGCCGCGCATGTCATAAAAACCGAACCCTATTTTCTTTGAGATTTACTCACGGATAAAGACGACAACAAATTTTCAGACTGCGCGATTTCTTCAGGCGTAGATTACCTGATTACGGAAGACAAGGATTTTGACATCCTTAAAAAAACGGACTTTCCAAAAGTGACCGTAGTATCATTATCTGAATTCAAGAATATCATTGAATTCTAAAATAAAACTTTCAATTTCATCATAATTCCGAACACACGATAGAATTGCTTGAGTATTTTTTGAAGGGGGATGTGAAACATGAATAATTATTCAACAGATTTGAGAGATTGGGATAGAACACTTTCCTCATACAATGTGTCAGGACATAAATCTTGTCCATTTGCCCATGAGATGCTGCCCAAGTTGGGCTTAACGGTGTTGAATAATTGATGATTTTTCAATTCCTTAAATACGCCTGTTTCAAGGTATGGCTTGACATCAAAAATCCTCACTTCATTATTCGTGAAAACCAAATGCAACAAATAATCCGGCAAAGGTTGCACATCTTTTACGCGCGGGTTCATACAAATTTATTTTAGCGGTTCAATTCTGAATACTTCATTTCCATTCACGGCTAATTCCCAGTTTGCCATTAATTCCTCCTGATGTATTTCAATCCAGGCTTCCACCAATTTTTGTTTTGCCCGTGGCATTTTAACTTCTATCAGATTGCCTTCTGGTATCTTGAACACAGCCTCATATTCGTTGTACTTCGCATGGATATGAGGAAAATTGTGTTTCTTATTATCCAGATAGTACATCATCACGATAACACCGTAAAACATTTAAATAACAGGCATCTTCCAAGATATTTATTGCAAATATAATCCAATTAATTGCCTCTCCTCCTGCGCAAACATCATTCAATCTCCCTCGCTCAACCGCTTTTCCTCCAAATTATTTTTTCACGATACACCATTAACACCGCCATAGACCGGAACATTGACTTGCTGTCGCAATTTTCCGGCATTGGGATTACACCGCATTGTCATTATACAAATCACTATGGGAGAAAGTCCCGAATTCCACCGTAATTCCGAACACACGATAGAAATGCTCGAGTATTTTTTGAAGGGGGAAGTGAAATTCAAATAATTCAAATTGCGCAAGCATCGTCCAATCATCCTCTCTACTTACTCACCTCGTCAGCCGCTCCGCATTCCTCCTAAAACACAAACCGAAAAAAATTAACTTTAACAAAACACTTTAAAAGTTATGTCTTCCAATCCTCCCTTGAGCAACATGCAGCAACAACTTTTAAAGTTGTATGCCGCAGGCGTTCCCGATGACAAGCTCGCTGATATCAGCGACATCATCGCCAACTACCTCCTCGAACAGGCGCGCGATGAAGCCGACAAAATCTGGGTCACCAAAAAATACGGTAAAAGCCAATTGAATAAATGGCTGGGCAAAGGGAGAAAAAAGTGAAAGTGGTATTGGACACCAATATCATCCTTGCCTCCGTCTCAAGGACATCTCCTTACCGTTTGATTTTCGACCGGTTTCAATCAGACGGCTTTGAACTTTGCGTTTCTACAGAGATACTCCTTGAGTATGAAGAAAAGCTGAAAGACGAATTTTCTGAAACACTCGCTTCCTTTATCATGGGGGCTATGCTGCTGAAAACGAATGTCATTAAAACGAACATCTATTTCAATTGGCAGTTAATCCCGAACGACCCGGATGACAATAAGTTCGTTGACTGCGCACTTGCATCAAACGCAGATTACCTTGTCACCAACGACAAAGATTTTGCGGTTTTAAAAAAAATAATTTAACACTTTCTAACGCACTGAAACCCTGATTCCAAATCCCTGTACTGCCTGCGCGTTCACATAAGTGCGCAGTTCGGGAATAGATGCAAGATTAATGGATGGATTGAATTCATAGTAGAGATGAATACGCTTCCAGAATTCTCTTTTCTTGCCTAATCTGAAATCAATGCCCATCGGGATGAAGGCTGAAAAAGCGAAGCCGCTGTTATTCCTGAACTGCTCTTCGGCATATTCATTCATATTATTCCACGGATAGGAATAAAAAATGCCCCCATCACTATATTGGTAGTGGTCATATACTATTGTTGTGGAGGCATTAAATGAAACTCCTGCCGTAATTCCCGCCCCGGCATACACCGACCATCTCGACTCCGGTTTGGTTCTGAAAATGACGGAAGCATGAACCCTCACTTGCTCTGAATTGTAGTTCATGTAATATGAATAACTGTTAACCGAATCAATGTAATAAATCTGACCCTGGGAAGTTGTCAGCGTATCATAAGGGACTCGAATTTCTCTGTTTAGCTGTGCGCTTAACTGAGCGCCTGAAAAGTAAGAAACACCGAGGCGAAGCTGAGGATTCAATTTAAAAAACTTCTTTTCCTTATCAGAAAAATTTAAACCCACCTGGAATGAAAAAAGGTTGCCTCTTGAATAGTCGCTTCCCCTGAAATAGTAACCTCTGCCTCCGGAATTAAATCCGGTAAAATCTCTGTTCAGCAATGCGGAATTCTGCGCGAGAGCTTTAAAATCCGCTAAGACACCGTTAGTTGTATGATTTGAAAAAAAACCGCTGATGACATACACATCATTAATTCTGACTTTATTGTAAATTGTCTTTTGTTCCTCTGTTTCTTGTGCAAAAGAATTTAGAAATGATAAAGTAAAGGTGAATATTAAAAGGTGAAATATGTTTTTCATCGTCAGATTATTACACGAAGTTAGCAAGAGGAATGATATATACCGGAATGACCGATGGACTATCAACTATGGAGTATCGACAATCTCAAACCCGAATTGCTGAAAAACTATACCCACCATCAGAAAAATATTTTAAAACCTGGGGCAAAACTTTTTTCAGCACCGGTTCCGCTTTTACATTGTCATGCAGCACCACGATGGAGCCTTCATGGGTATTTTGTAGAATATTACTCAAACATTTTTTAACAGAAATTTCAGGGTCAAAATCTCCGCTCAAAACATCCCACATGACGATGTGGTAATTTTTTTTCAGGTGCTGCATCTGGTTGAGCGATATTTTTCCATAAGGTGGTCTGAATAAGTCGCTTTTCACTTTCAAAGCGCATTCAGCGATATCGTCATAATAAATTTCATCAGCAGTTTCCCAACCATTCAAGTGACTGTAACTGTGATTTCCGGTAGTATGACCTTCCATTAAGATTCTTTTGTACAGCGCGGGATGCGCCTTCACATTCTTTCCCAAACAAAAAAAAGTAGCTTTTGCATTAAATTCCGCTAAGGTGTCAAGAACAAAATCCGTGACATCCGGGGTGGGTCCATCATCGAAGGTGAGATAGATTTTTCTGCCTTTACCCGGAAGCCGCCAGATGATGCCGGGAAACATGCGCCAAAAAAATCCGGGTACTTTAACTACATACATTGCCATTAAAGCTAAGAAAAATGAGAACTTTACCCGCAAATAAAAAACAGTGTCAGACATTCGCGTACGTTTTGCCCCAAGCCCGACAGGTCCGCTTCACATTGGCGGAGTGAGAACCGCTTTGTATAATTATTTATTTGCAAGAAAAAATAAAGGCGCTTTCATTCTGCGGATTGAAGATACCGACCAGGCGCGCTATGTTCAGAACGCGGAACAATATATAATTGACGCGCTGAATTGGTGCGGTTTGGATTTTGACGAAGGTCCGGGCAAGGGAGGCGCTTACGCGCCATACCGCCAGTCGGAGCGAAAAGAAATTTACCGGCAATATGCAGACCGGTTGGTGCAGGAAGGTCATGCTTATTTCGCGTTTGACACACCGCAGGAATTAGAAGCGATGCGCGAAAAATTCAAGTCGAAGGAAAATCCGTCACCGCAATATGACCATGTTACCCGTCCGCAAATGTTTAACTCGCTCACATTGCCGAAGGAAGAAACGGAGCAGCGCATCCGCGAAGGGCAGCCGTATGTGATTCGCGTGAAAATGCCGGAGAGCGGGGAAGTGCAATTTCAGGATTTGGTGCGGGGGGAAGTCTCGTTCAATGCCGCGTTGCTGGATGATAAAGTGTTGTTTAAATCCGATGGGATGCCCACCTATCATCTTGCCAATGTCGTGGATGATTACCTGATGAAAATCACCCATGTAATTCGCGGGGAGGAATGGCTGCCATCAACTCCGCTCCATGTGATGCTTTATCGTTTTTTCGGATGGGAAAGTGCGATGCCGCAATTCACACATCTGCCGCTCATTTTACGTCCGGATGGGAACGGTAAACTCAGCAAGCGCGATGGCGACCGGCTGGGATTTCCCGTGTTCCCGCTCAACTGGAAAGACACTGATACAGGCGAAGAATCAAAAGGATTTCGGGAGCGCGGTTTTTTGCCGGAAGCGTTTGTGAATATGCTTGCCATGCTCGGTTGGAATCCGGGAACGGAGCAGGAACTCTTTTCAAAAGAAGCGTTGATTGAACATTTTTCCATCGAGCGAATTGTGAAATCAGGCGCGAAGTTCGATTTTGAAAAAGCGAAATGGTTCAATGAACAAACCCTGCGTTCGAAAAGTCCGGAAGAGTTGGTGATGCTGGTAAAACCATTATTGAATTCACAGGGAATTCAACGCGATGATTTTTTTCTGCAAAAATTCTGCTCGCTCTTAATTGAGCGTGTCACTTTTCTGGAAGATTTTTTAACACAAGGCGCATATTTTTTTTCGCGTCCTGAATCTTATGATGAAAAAACAGTGAAGAAAAGATGGAAGCCTGAAAGCGCTGCTGTCTTTTCAAAATTAATTGAGCAACTATTCGCGTTAGAGGAATTTTCCGCTGCGTCATTAGACAAGTTTGTGCATGAGTTTGTAGAAAAAAATCAACTCGGCATGGGAGATGTGTTACCGCTTTGGCGGGTGATGCTTTCGGGCGTCACGCAAGGTCCCGCTGTGTTTGAGATTGGGGCTTTGTTGGGAAAAGAAGAAGTGATAGCGAGAATGAATGCAGCGATAGCGTTGTTTGGTAAATAAAAAATGAATGTTGTTTTCAAACATCAAAAGTGAATTTGTCAAAATAACATCCTCAATTTGAAACTGCATTAGAAGATAATAGACTTTAGATATCAGATGTTTTGAGAAAGTTATTTATAAAATGTTCCAAAACCACATCGAACAAAATACATTCCTTAATTTAACCACACGATTCGGCAACTTTAAACATTGAACATTAAACTTTAAACTCCCCACCCGATGCCAAAGAAAAAATCCAAATCCGGAAAACCACAGCTTCACAAAGAATTAGATGGCTTTGAAATCATCATCAATGAATTCGGAGAAATCAAAAGCACGATGGAAATTTCAAAAATCAATGAATTTCTCAATAAGCATGTAGAGGATAAAAAATTCAAGGAGCGGGATGATGAGGAAGAAATCAAGAAAGGAAAATTTCCGAAAAAGAAAAAATAATTCGCGAAAATCATTGAACCGGACACCACGCTACATGAAATCAACTTGTTCGGTTTTATTAATTTGCCTTTGTTTAATTCCGCAACTCATGCAGGCAATGATGCCGGAAAAATCACACGTTCAAAATGAAAATCATCCTCTGAACGAATCGGAAGCTGACTCGCTTTCCCGTGAATTGATTGCCCAAATGACATTGAGAGAAAAAGTGTATGAATTGCACGGACGCGGGTTGATTCGCTATGGACTCTCTATGTTTTTTTCCAATTCATTGAAATTGGTGAAAGCGGGCGGTTCGAAAAAACACGGTATTCCGCCTGTGATTTTTTCGGATGGTCCGCGGGGCGTCAGTTTTGTGAAAGGCGCTACAGCCTTTCCCGTCACGATGGCGCGTGGCGCAAGCTGGGATGTAGAGTTGGAAAGCAGGATTGGTGAAGCGATGGCGAAAGAAGTCCGCGCGATAGGCGGTAACTATTCCGGAGCCGGTTGCATGAATCTCCTGCGACATCCCGCGTGGGGTCGCGCACAGGAAACTTACGGTGAAGACCCACATCATTTGGGCGAAATGGCATCTGCTCTTGTCGAGGGAATTCAACGCCATCATGTGCAGGCTTGTGTGAAACACTTTGCCGCCAACAGCATGGAGAATAATCGTTTTGGAGGCAGTATGAACATGAGCGAACGCACACTACATGAAGTGTATTTGCCGCATTTTAAAAAAGTGATTCAGCGCGGTGCGGCATCGGTGATGAGCGCTTACAACAAACTCAATGGAGAATATTGCGGTGAAAGCAAATATTTACTGACGGAAATTCTGCGCAAGGATTGGGATTTTAAAGGCTACGTCACTTCCGACTGGATGTGGGGATTGTTTGACACACAGAAAGGTATCCGGTCGGGAATGAATGTGGAAATGCCGGAAGGAAAAGTTTATTCATACAAAAAAATAAACCGTGCCTTGAAAAATGGCGATATCACCATGCAGGATGTTGACGCGTTGGTGTTGCCGGTGTTAAGCACAAAATTGTTGTTTGCTTCCCGCAAAGACTTTCAAAATTATCCGCGTGAATTATTGGGATGCCGCGAACATGTCGCGTTGGCAAGAGAGGCAGCCGAAAAAAGCGCGGTGTTGCTGAAAAACGAAAACAGCCTTTTACCGTTAGATAAAAATGTCATCAAAAAAATTGCGGTGCTCGGCTCGCTGGCGGAGGTTAAACAAACCGGAGACAAAGGCAGCAGCCAGGTAAATCCAAATTACATCATTACTCCGCTCAAAGGAATTTCTGATTTTTTAAAATCAACCGGAGTGCATGTGTTGACTGCTCCGCAAAATGACCGCGCTCAATTAGAAAGTATTTTGCGCGATGCCGATGCGGTGCTCATTGTTGCGGGAACCACGCATCTCGATGAAGGCGAATTTATCGGTGACGGAAAAATTCGCGACAAGGATAATCCCGATAAACAAAGTCTGATGATGCGCATCGGAAAACTCGGCATTGGTGGCGACCGTAAATATTTGCACCTGCATCAACCGGATATTGAACTCATTAATCTTGCTGCCGCGCAAAATAAAAAGGTCATTGTTTCATTAGTGGCGGGCGCTGCAATCACAGTGGAAGAATGGCAGGAAAATGTTCCGGCAATCATCCAGACTTTTTATAATGGCATGGAAGGTGGCTCAGCGTTGGCAAAAATTATTTTTGGAGCAATTAATCCCAGCGGCAAACTGCCTTTTACTGTTCCGGTGCACGCATCCGATTTGCCGCCATTTGATTCATTCGCGGAGCAGGCGGAATACGGTTATTATCACGGATACACATTGTTTGACAAAGAAAATAAGCAGGCGCGTTTTCCATTCGGCTTCGGATTGAGTTACACCGATTTTGAAATCAGCGGACTAAAACTTGAAAAAGCAATTTTGAGCGACACGGATTCTCTGACAATTTCCTGTCTGCTGAAAAATACCGGTTCTCGAAAAGGCGCGGAGGTGGTGCAACTTTACATGAGCCCTCCAAAAACAGAAATTGATAAGCCGGAAAAACTCCTGCGCGGATTTAAGAAAATCGAATTGGAACCCGGTGAGGAAAAACAAATTTCAATGACGATTGCCGTGCGTGATTTAGCGCTCTATTTTCCGGAATCAAAAACATGGAAAGTCGAACGCGGAATTTATGAAATGATGCTCGGAAACTCATCAGTCAATGCGCATCTGTTGCGAGCAAAGTTTGAAATCAAATAAATTCATACACCTGTCAGAAATTCGGCTTCAGCGGATGTTCCTTTTGGTAGTATTCGCGGATAATCTCTACAGCTTCGTCCACTGTTTCCACTAAGGAGATTAACTCCATGTCTTGCGGATGAATGTTGTTGAAATGCTGCATCATCACTCCGCTCATCCAGTTCAGCAGACCTTCCCAATAATCTTTCCCGATGCAAATAATCGGAAAGCGGTCAATCTTGTGGGTTTGTATCAATGTCAGACATTCGAAAAATTCATCCATCGTACCAAAGCCACCCGGCATCAGGATGAACGCCTGCGCGTATTTCACGAACATTACTTTTCTGCAAAAGAAATATTTGAATGTGATGAGTTTGTCATAGTCAATAAACTGGTTTGGCTCCTGTTCAAATGGTAAGTCAATATTCAATCCGACAGATTTACCGCCACTTTCAAATGCCCCTTTATTTGCGGCTTCCATAATCCCGGGTCCGCCACCCGTGATGACGCCATAACCTTCCTCTGTCAGTTTTTTCGCCAAGTCAACCGTCATTTCATAATAGCGGTCGCCCGGTATAGTACGCGCGGAGCCGAATATCGAAACGCTCGGTCCGATTTTATTCAGCTTTTCAAAACCTTCCACAAGCTCCGACATCACTTTGAAGATTTGCCAGGATGATTGCGCTTTCAAATCAGTCGTCCAGCTTTTTTCCGACTGCGGTGTACTTGTTTTGCTTTTTTCCATGTTAAAATTTTATGTTGTTGCAGAATAAATGTTCCTTTTTGAAACTAACCACAATCCCGTGAATGTGAGTAGTCCGTTTAAAATCAGTCCTTCAAATCCGAATTGATAACCCCAAAACAGTTCTTGTGAATACTTGTTCAGAAAAAAATAAATCACCGGACTTGAGACACACACCAAAGGCGCCCATCCATCGTAAATGGATTTTTTTGTGAAAAGTCCGAACGCGTAGAGACCAAGCAGCGGACCATACGTGTAGCCGGCAAGCGTTAATACATTTCCAATCACATCCTCTTTCAAAAAATAACGAAACAATACAATCAAAATAAACGAAAGCAGCGTAAACCCGAAATGTACGAGGTAGCGTGTTTTCACTAATTGTTCCGGAGTTACATCTTTTCTTTTTTCAAAATTTAAAAAGTCAACACAGAAAGAAGTTGTCAATGCGGTGAGTGCGGAATCAGCGCTTGAATAGGCGGCTGCCGTCAGTCCCAAAATAAAAATGACACCCGCGATGGCGGGAAAATATTCCAACGCGAGCATCGGAAAAAGATAATCGGTTCGGGCGGGTTCCTGTATGCCCGCGGTTTCGATATACAGATACAACATCGCGCCTAAGCTTACGAAAAGCAGGTTCACAAAAAACAATACAAAGCTGAAGGTGAACATATTTTTCTGTGCTTCCCCGATGTTGCGGCAACTGTTATTTTTTTGCATCATGTCCTGGTCTAAGCCCGTCATCACAATGGCGGTGAACATGCCGCTGAAAAATTGTTTGAAGAAAAAATTGTTGGCTTTCGGCTCCCAGAAAAATAGTTGTGAGTAGGAGCTTTCCTGCACTTTGCGGAACAGCCCTAACACGCCCGTACCCAATTCATTTCCAATCAGCACGATGGTGATGATGAGAGAAAGCAGCAGAAAAAAAGTTTGAAAGGTATCTGTCCAGACAATTGTTTTGATACCGCCCCTGAAAGTGTAAGCGAGAATAAGCGCGAGTGTGAGGAGCACGGTCAGTTCAAACGGAATTTCCCAATAATCAAACACAAATTTTTGCAGCACGATTGCCACTAAAAACAATCTCAGCGTGGAGCCGAGTGTGCGGGAGAGCAGGAAAAATGCCGCACCGGTTTTGTAAGTCCAGAAACCGAAGCGTTGTTCAAGATAAGTATAAATGGAAGTGAGATTCAGCCTGTAATACAGGGGCATGAGTACCGTGGCAATCACCGCGTAACCCGCCACATAACCGAGCGCAAGCTGCATGTAGGAAAATTTTCCGTTGGGGCTGGCGAAATTTCCAATCACGCCCGGAATGGAAATAAATGTAACCCCCGACAAGGAGGCGCCAATCATGCCGAATGCCACAAGAAACCACGGTGATTTTTTTTCACCAATGAAAAATCCCGCGTTCCCCGTTCCTCTGCCTGTGAAATAAGCAATCACCGCCAATGCTCCGAAATAAGCAAGCAGGACGAGCAGGATAATTTCCGGTGAGAGTTGAGGTTGCAGAAAAATTGATTCTGTTGCAAAATAAAGGTATTGAGAAAGCGCGGGCAGACAGAGTTATAAACAGCAGCGATGTCGGAAAAACTTACAAACATCAATCAGTAATTATAAATCCTTCCTTACATTTACAAGCTGGAAAAAAACACATGCGAGATTCATGCAATTAATTGAAGTCACCAACCACGAACTGGGCGAAGAGTTTATCCGCTTTCCCGTTCCGCTTTATAAAAACGACCCGAACTACATCCGCCCGCTGGATGACGACATCCGCAAGGTGTTCGACCCGGAGCGGAATAAATTTTTCAAGCACGGCACCGCTGTCCGCTGGCTGTTGAAAGATACCGGTGGCAAAACCATCGGGCGCGTGGCGGCTTTTATAAATGAAAGCAAAGCCTACACATTCGAACAACCTACCGGAGGCATGGGATTTTTCGAATGTATCAATGACAAACAGGCGGCTTTTTTGCTGTTTGACAAATGCAAAGAATGGCTGCAAGCCAAAGGCATGGAGGCAATGGACGGTCCGGTGAATTTTGGTGAGCGCAACGCCTGGTGGGGCATGCTGATTGACGGCTTCACTGAGCCGACTTACCAGATGAATTACAATCCGCCTTATTATAAAGAGTTGTTCGAGGCGTATGGGTTCAACGTGTATTTCTATCAATACTCCTACGGGTTGGGTATCAACGAGCCGCGCCCGCAGAAGTTTTATGAAAAGTCGGAAAAACTGATGCAGGACCCCAACTACACTTTCCGTCATCTCGATTTGAAACAGGTGGATAAATACACCGAAGATTTTCGCTACATCTACAACAAGGCGTTTGGCGGCAGAACGGGCGTGAAGGAACTCAGCATCGAGCAGGCGACCAAACTGATGACCGCGATGAAACCCGTCATCGTGGAATATTTGTTTTGGTTCGGCTATTATAAGAACGAGCCGATTGCGATTTTTTTCATGCTCCCCGAACTAAATAAATATTTTAAATACGTGAATGGCAACATGAACCTGCCCGGCAAGCTGAAGTTTGCCTGGCATCGCTGGAAAGGCACCTGCCGCAAAGTTTTCGGATTTGTGTTTGGCGTGATTCCCGATTTTCAGGGTAAAGGTGTGGAAGGCAGCATCGTGATTGCCGCCAACGCGGTGGTGCAGCCCAAGCTGCGCTGGGACGAAATCGAACTCACCTGGATTGCCGACTTCAACCCCAAGATGATGAAAGTGGCGGAAAATTTAAGCGCCCGCATCATCAAAACCCACGCGACCTACCGCAAACTTTTTGACGAAACCAAACCGCCACAACGGGCGAAGGTGGAGGATTGAAATATTGATACTTTACTTCTTCTAAATGTTTAATAGATTTGTGATTGAAATTTCAATGAAATGTACGAAACGCACATCACCTCTTTTCATTTAGAAAACTTTAAACAGTTTGAAAATTTAGATATTGAAAATATCGGTCAATTTAATATTATCACAGGAGATAACAACACGGGTAAGACAAGTGTATTGGAAGCATTATTAGTAGAAAGAAGTTTTGGAACTTTTAAGAATAAACTTTCTAATGTATTTAACAAATACAAGCGTTTTAATGATACCCGCAATGATTTTTTTCTTCAGTATTTTAATTCAAAAAGTCTCTCAAACATTAAAATTGGAGTCCATTTCAAGTTTGGCGGTTATTATTTCGAATTAAATATAAAAAATAACAATGGGATTATAATAAACGAAATTCAAGAGTTACCTGTAGAAATACCGGAAAGGATGAACGCAATTGCCAATGATTTAAACTTTATTCCCTTTTATTTCGGATACGAACATCGCCTTACAGGTTTATATTCACAGTACATCAACAAATCACAAACAGAACATAAAAGGCTGATTGATTCAGCAAAGGCGATTTTAAAAGATATTAATGATATCAGAATTGACCTCACAACCTGTAATGAAGGTATTTTACTCATTGGCAGAGAAGGGAAGGATGTCAATATGCCGCTCGGAACATTTGGAGATGGATTTGTTAATACATTCAGGCTGTTGATTGAAATTGTGCATTTTTCAGAACACCGGATAATGGTAGATGAAATTGATAGCGGCATCTATTATAAACGGATGAAGGATTTCTGGAAAACTGTACTTAAAGTTTGTAAGCTAAATAAAGTGCAACTTTTTGCAACCACACATAATAATGAATGTATCAAATTTTTTGAAGAAGCGATTTCCGAATTAGGGGAATCATATCAAAATGATTCACGAATTATCAACCTTTACAGGCACCAAGATGACAGCGTAAAAGCCTATACCTACACTTACGAAAACTTCAAGAGCGCTCTTACCACTGAAACGGAAGTCAGATGAAACCGTTTGAACAGTTTACATTTTACTTTGAAGACGAATTGACCTCCCAGTTTGTAAAAAATTACATCGAATATCTATTTAACGCTTCAATTGCGAATTGGGGAAACAACCGCACTTATTTTCTTTTACAAGGTTATGGGGATATAAAAAATAAAATCAATCAACTAAAGCAAAGCATAGTTGATGAAAAGGTAAATCTTGTTTTCATTGATGCCGATAAAGACTTTGTTTCGAGAAAAAAATTTCTTGAAGATTTTATCCTTCAATCAAAAGTTGATTTTCGGTTTTTTATTTTTCCAAATGATAATTCTCCGGGAGAAATTGAACACCTGATTTATGATATAGCATCGAAACAAGATGTAAAAAAGTGTTTCAGTCACTATGAAAAATGTATCGAAGAACAAGGTTTATATATCCCGGATATTAAAGGTAAACTATACGCTTATCGTGAATCCCTGACACCTCCCGATAGAAGAAAAGACTCATTAAATTCTAAAATTATTGACTATAAAAGTGATGCTTTTAATTTAGATAGTAATGAATTGACACCGATTAAAAAATTTCTTGAAGACGTTTTTTTGTAGATGTCATCTCATTATTAATGTGCAGTAATCCTCCATGAAATCCCGCAAACTAAAACTCCAAATCCTCGGCTGCGTTTTCATCGCGCTTGCTTTTGTGCTTTTTAAAATCAGTGATTTATCAGACTATGAAAAAACAGAAGGCGAGGTAACTTACATCAGAAAATCAACACATTTAACCGGCAAAGGAAGACCAATGAAAGATACTTATCCGGTGGTCCAATACGAGGTCAATGATGTTCGATATTATCATCGCGGCAAAAACCTGATTCACATCAAAAAATATGAGCAAGGTGAAAAAGTGACTTTACTTTACAAAAAAAATCTCCCCGATGAATCCAGCATCTATTCGCTTTCCGGTTATTGGTTCACTGTTCCCAACATGTTGCTCTGCGGAATGTTTTGTTTCTTTTGGATAGCGGTGATTGAGATAAAGATGATGAAGTAGGTTTAATAGCAATATGGTGTATGAATTATTGCAGATAGTACTCTATTATTCAGAAAGGGACGAGGGGCGGGTGTCGAGGGACGGCAGCTAAGATTTTTACCGAGAGTAGTCGAATTTCCGAAGGTAATGAAATGTACTCTCGGTTAATGCCGAATGTTTCACCGTTTCGTTATTCGAAAACCAGACTTGTTTCGGCATAACTGAACAATATTTTTATAAGTTGCAAATATTCATTCAACTTAGCATCTATCAACACACCCCAAGCCATCAACTTTGATTAAATTCGAAACATGAGAACTTTTGCAGACATCCTCGAAGAAATCAAAAAACTTTCGTTGAGCGAGAAGGAAGATTTATGGAATATCCTCGACCGTATTCTTGCAGATGAAAGAAGGAATGAAATACTGATGAATCATGAAGAAAGTCTGAAAGAATTAAAGGAAGGCAAATTGAAGTTTTACGATAATCCCCAAGATTTGCTGAATACACTCAATGAAGAATGATAAAAGTCACTTTCAGTTCATCATTCAGGCGCGTCTATAAAAAACGATTGAGAAATAATGCGGAATTACAACTGAAGTTCATAGAATGTCTGATTTTATTTTTAAATGACCCTTATCACGCTAAACTTCACACACATAAACTTTCCGGTAAATTAAAAGACCTTTGGAGTTTCACAGTAGAATATGACATCAGGGTGGTTTTCCATTTCTTGAGTGAACATGAGGTGTTACTTGAGGATATCGGTACGCATGATGAAGTTTATTGAAGCAAAGAATTTCTATGTTTTCCCCATCACTTTTCGCCAACGTCATCCTCCCCCTCCCCGTATCGGGCATGTTTACCTACCGCGTGCCGGATGAACTGGCAACGCACATCGCGGTCGGTAAGAGAGTGGTGGTGCAGTTTGGCGCACGGAAAATTTACACCGCGTTGGTCGCTGAAATTCATCACACGCCTCCCGAACTGCACAAAGCCAAGCTTATTCTCGAAGTGTTAGACGATGAGCCTGTTGTGTTGCCGCACCACATCGTGTTTTGGCAATGGCTCTCTGAATATTATCTCTGCACGCTGGGCGAGGTGATGAATGCCGCTCTGCCGCAAGGACTGAAGCTCGACAGCGAAACCAACATCGCTCTGCATCCGGAATGGGATGAAGACGAATCGAAACTGGACAACACGCAGTTCATCGTGATGGAAGCTTTGCGGCTGAAAAAATCGTTGAGCGTGCAGCAAATCGAAAAGCTCACCCGCAGGAAAACCGTGCATCAACTGATTAAATCACTGATTGAAAAAAATGCGGTGTATGCGTTTGAAAAATTGGTGGAGAAATACAAACCGAAAACGGAAACATTCTTAGAACTCGCGCCCGAATACAGCGATGAAGCATTGCTCAATCAAACCCTTGACGAACTGAAACGCGCCAAACGGCAGCAGGAAGCGCTGATGGCTTTCTTGCAGGCGGGGATGGCGGAAATCAAAAAGTCGGAATTGGTTGAAAAAACGGGCGTGGCGTCAGCAGCATTAAAGCAGTTGGTGGTGAAAGGAATATTACTTGAAAATAAAAAAGAAGTAGGTCGTCTGTGGTGGGACGAGCCGGTGGCTGAAAAAAAAGAATTTACCCTGAGCGTTGCGCAGCAAACCGCGCTCAGTGAAATACAAATGTGGTTCGAAAATGAGAAGCGTGTGACTTTGCTGCATGGCGTCACCTCCTCCGGCAAAACGCAACTCTACATGGAGTTAATTAAAGCAACGATTGCTTCCGGCAGGCAGGCGTTGTATCTCCTGCCTGAAATCGCGCTCACCGCGCAATTAATCCGCAGGCTGCGCGAAGTGTTTGGCGAAGCGGTGGGTATCTATCATTCCAAATTCAGCATGAACGAGCGCGTGGAAATCTGGAACAAATTGCTGCGCAGCGAATACAAGGTTGTGATTGGTGCGCGCTCCGCCCTGTTTCTTCCCTTCACCCACCTCGGACTGATTATCGTTGATGAGGAGCACGACCCCTCGTTCAAGCAGTTTGACCCTGCCCCGCGCTACAACGCCCGCGATGCCTCCATCTGGCTCGCGCATCACTGCGATGCCCGCGTGTTGCTCGGCACAGGCACGCCTTCGTTGGAGAGTTATGAAAACGCGCGAATGGGCAAATACGGTTTCGTGAAACTCACCGAGCGCTTTGGCGGGGTGCGGCTGCCGCACATCACCATCGTGCCGCTGCGCGAAGAAATCAAAAAGCGCAGGATGAAATCCATTTTTTCGTGGCAGCTTTTGGAAGAAATCAAAGCCGCGCTCGCGCGCAAGGAGCAGGTCATCCTGTTTCAAAACAGGCGCGGCTTCGCTCCCTACCTCACGTGCGACAACTGCGGATGGATACCTAAATGTGTTAACTGCGATGTGAGCCTTTCTTATCACAAACACCTCAACACGCTGCGCTGCCACTATTGCGGCTACGCCTCGGAGGTAGTGAGCAAATGCAGCGCATGCGCGTCCAACGACATCCGCATCCGCGGGTTCGGCACGGAAAAAATCGAAGAGGAAATCAAAATATTTTTTCCCGAAGCGGGCGTGGTGCGCCTCGACTGGGACGCTGCCCGCAGCCGCGATGCGCACGAGCAAATCATCCATGATTTCGAAAAGCGCAAATATGACATTCTCGTGGGCACGCAGATGGTCACCAAAGGATTGGATTTTGACAGCGTGAGCCTCGTGGGCGTCATGAGCGCTGACCAACTCTTGGGCTTTCCCGACTTCCGCGCCAACGAGCGCGCCTTCCAACTGATGGAGCAGGTGAGCGGCAGGGCGGGCAGGCGTGAACACGCGGGCAGGGTGCTCATTCAGGCGTATGACGCGGAACACCCCGTGCTCGATGCTGTGCTGCGCCATGATTTCGAGGGTTTTTTCCGGCAGGAGATGACGTTTCGCAACACCTTCCAATACCCGCCCCGCACGCGGCTCGTGCATCTCACGTTCAAACACAAAAACCGCGGCATCGCTGCCGGTGCCGCGAAATATTTCACTACATCGCTTTCCGCGAAAATCCATGAAATGCCTCTCACCGTCCTCGGTCCGGTGACACCACCCATCTCGTTTGTAAAAAACCAGCACTTGCAGGAAGTCCTCCTGAAAATCTCAAAAGCCCACGCGCTGACTCAACAGAAAAAAGCGATTCGCCAGTCAGTGGAACAAACGCAACGCCACCCCGAATGGAAAGGGATTAGAGTGGATGTGGATGTGGATCCGTGAGTATTGAGTAGAACACTTTATTGCTTTGTCATTCCGTCCGCCTATTTGGGCGTGACTGAATCCCCTCTGATATCTATGAAACAGGGGATGATGGTCAGACTGTTAACTGCTTGGGGCAGAGAAATTTCGAGGACGAGGGACGATTGGTGTAGGAAAGGAAATGAGGTTTGTGGGATTTTTTTTGATTTCACATTACACTGCTGATATGAAAGTTGTATTTGCTTGAGTCATGTCCTTACAGATTGAATCTTTCAGCAAACATTATTATCACAAATTATTACCTGATTTTTAATACCCCGTCTTCACTACCTTTAAACTTGTGCGGCTGCTTTCTGATGCAATCTCGAGAAGGTATATGCCTTGCGGAATTTCCGGGAAAGCGATAAAGTGATGGTTTTTGCCGGGCGGCATTTTTTCGTTTTCCAAATAAGATTTTATTTTCTTGCCGTACATATCAAATAAGCTGATTGAAATTGCATCCTCTGTTGCGAGCGTAAATTCAACATTTGCGGAATGGGAAACTGGATTGGGATAAATGGATGCCTGTATTTTTAATTCCGGAGTTTCTTCCAGATAGGTATAAAATTCACCGTAGATTTCTGTTCCTTTTTTATAGTAAATAATACTTTCCCGATAATGCCCGCTTATTGAAAAACTGTCATAAAGTGTACCCAAACCTTCAATGTAAATTATTTTTTCGAATTGACCATCTCCCATTCCCTGCCAACAGGTATCATTCCCTAAGTCTAACGGAGATTTGCTCCAATTGCCATAAATCATATATCTTTTTCCACTTAAAAATGTATCTATGGAGTAAAGCAAATAATCGTATAAATCATTGTCACTAATACTCTCTTCCGGCATGAACATGATGATAGGCTCATCTAGCCGGGTATGTGCAGATATTATTGTGTCAATAGTTACATTTTCTATAAACACCGTTGTGTCTTGTATCTCATAAAGTATCCGTTCATATTCTATAATTTTTATTTGAATTTTATAAAAGAGGGTGTCTTGTTGAGAGGAAAAATATTTATCTAAAATCACCTCATGTTTGTATCTTCTGATAGAGTAATAAAATACTGAACGTGAACCATACACCTGTCTTTCATCTCCAATTTCAAAATCATAAACCTCGCGGTTGGTTAATCGTTTTTTATCGGTAAAAGCATATTGCATGGTTTCACCGGGAAATTCATAAAAGTCAAAAGTTTTCAGCAACGCGTGATGTTGGCTCAATACCAATGTTTTTGAATTAATATCGTGCTGCACATCATTTTCAAGACTGTCTTTCAATTGAAGTGATACGGTTTTGGTTGAGTCTATCAAACCGAAGAATGTGTCTATGGAAATCTCACTGACTGTAGCCTCAATAAATTCCCCGTTTTGATACATGAAGAGTTTCCAACTGTCATTTAACTCTGCTTGGGTTTTGATGAAAATGGTATCGCCTGATTTATTAAAAAAAAGGTTGTAGCCATCAGGCTGAATCATCACATATTTCCCGAGCCATGAAGCGCCATACGGAGTGTAAGCGTTATCGTCATAACCCGGTACAGGAGTGCAATTAAGGGTATCCACTCTAATGCTGTTGAAGTTGAAATAAAAGGTGTCTGATGCAACAACCACTGACGAATCAATATAGATTGCCTTTATCAATCCGTTTTGATTGATGAAATAACTTTCGCTGTTCGGGTAAACGGTTTTATAGTGTTGCGCTTTTGAAGGAAAGTAAAATAGTAACGCGCTGAATAAAAGCAGGAACCGGATGAAATTTTTATGAAATCTAAATCTTTTCATTTTCATAAAGATACAAAATGAAATGCTGAAAAATGAGCGCTAAACATTTTTACATGCAGCCTTATTCACCGTACAGGCGAGTGCGCAAGCAGGCTTTCGATCGGACAATCGCCTCAATACTTGCACGAGAAAGATGCTTCATCCCCCGCCCCTTTTCAAAAATAGAAGGTGTCCGGCATGACACTCCCAGCCCCTTGTCCAATCTTGCGCCAACCTTCGACAAGCTCAAATTGACTGACTATCATTCATGTCATCCGGGGTATTTACCCCTTCACATTTCGCATTCATTCACAGAAATGTCAAAATTTTGCCAACTTCAACGCGGGATATTATGATTCTCCGATTATTTTTTATAAATTAACGCCCTGAAATTTTTAACCAAAAAACAAAACACACACATGAAAAGGATTTTCTTCACCATCATTGCTTTTTTAGCCCTTGTTCCAAGCGGATTCTCACAATGTCCTGACCCATCAATTACCGGCATGGGATTCTATCCACCCGCTGACCAGTTGCCCTGTATTGAAAGAGGGCTACCTTACAGCGAGGTCATTCAAATTAACCTGCCCGCTACTTTCGACACTTCGTTGTTCGGTATCGCGGTGACAGTGACCATCAACACGGTGACTATCAATAACATCACCGGACAGCCAACGGGTATCAACTATACCTGCACACCGACTAACTGCCAGTTTCCCGGTGGAGGCGCGGGTTGTATTAATTTGAGCGGCACAACTAACGACCCGGCAGGTACTTACAACCTGGCGGTCTCCATCACCGCGAATGTTACCGTTCCACCGATTCTGCCATTGTTCCCGGGTGGTCCTCAAACGCTCGGACCATTAGATTTGGGCACGCTCGGAATCACTTATTCGCTGAGAGTGATTGAGCAGGGAGCGCCTTGCGGACCTCCGCCTGCGGTTACGATTTCCGGCACCACTTCAGCTTGCGCTGGAGGCACTACCACGCTGACTGCTGATGCGACCAACGCCACTAACCCGACTTACAGTTGGTCAAACGGAGCGACTACTCAGGCTGTTACCGTTGGTCCCGGAAGTTATACTGTCACGGTTACCGCTGATAATGGTACCGCTACCGCAAGCGCGACTGTCGGCACACTCTCAACTCCTTCGGCAGCTTTTACCGCCAATGTTTCAGGTGGTTCCGTTTCCGTAACCAATACTTCCACACCTTCAGGCACTACGACCTACAGTTGGAACTGGGGTGATGGTTCAGCGGATGTAACCGGTCAAACTCCACCCGCGCACTCTTATTCTGCGAATGGCAATTACACCATCACGCTTACCGCTTCTAATGCCTGTGGTCCGAACACGGCAACTCAGCAGGTGAATGTTACCGGTGTTTTCATTACTTCCATAGAATACAGTCTGACTTTTGATGTGTATCCAAATCCTTCCAACGGGAATGTCTTTTTCAATTTTTCAACGGACGTTTCTGTAGATTCTTATGAGTTGAAATTATTTGACCTCAGCGGAAAAAATGTGTGGAATGAAAGAATCCTCAATGTTGGCGGAACCATTCAAAAACAGCTTGATTTCAGTTCAATGCCTAAAGGCGTTTACACGTTGCAACTGAATTCAGAGAATGGTTTTGGAGTGAAAAAATTAGTGTTACACTAAGTAATGTTTTTTAGAATAAATATTTAATTCAAACAAGTTTTCTGCCCTCCTCTGATTCAAGAGGGGGGCAGAAATTTTTAAAAAAAGCGTGTGTCATGAAAAAAGTACTTTTTACCCTTCTGATTTTTTCGTTTTATCTGAAAAGTTACAGCCAGTGTAATCCCGACCCTTCGATTCAGCAAGTGGGATTTTTCCCCGCGGATACTTTGCTGGATTGTGTGGAGCGCGGGTTATATTATAATGAAGTGATTCTGTTTAAAAACTTTGATATCATTTCCGGTTCGTTAATCGGACTGCCCGGTGATGTTACAATTATTTCCGTGGCGATTGATTCAATCAGAAACCTGCCTGACGGAATCACTACGATCTGCAACACTCCCGGATGTTTTTATAATACAGGCGAAAACGGATGTGTCAGGGTGCAGGGTACGACCAACGCGGCTCCCGGTGTTTATTATTTGGGAATTTATGCAACATTGATAGTTGACTTTGGTTTAGGTCCCATTCAAATTCAGGCGGATTCTCAATTTCTTTCGGATTACGGATTAGGTTACAGCCTCACTGTGATTAATGCCGGTGACCCATGTGTAAATACGGACGCGCCTTTTTTACTTTATGTGAATGCCCGCAGCGAACGTTCATTTTGTGTGGGTGATACTGTCCCGCTTTATACTTCCGTAAGCGGAGGAATGCCGCCCTATTCCTACTCATGGAGTCCGGCAGTTAATCTCACGAACTCCAATGCGCCAGACCCGATGCTACTCCCGACAAACCCGGGCTGGTATCGCGTGACAGTAACGGATAATTTTAATTTCAGTGTAATTGATTCTGTTGAAATCTCCTACATCGCTACACCTTTTCTGATTGTAACTCCGGACACTGCTATCTGTCCGGGGGGTACCATTCAGTTAGTGGCTGAAGGTGGTCAATCCTATTCATGGACTCCGTCAACAGGTTTAAGCGCCACCGATATTCCGAATCCGATGGTTTCGCTGACTTCTTCAGAGACATACACTGTGGAAGCAACTTTGGAAAACTGCGTGAACACGGAAACGGTACACATAGAAATTGACACGCTCGACCCGGTTGCCAATTTTAATGACCCGATAATTAATGTGCTTTCGGTTTTATTTACAAATTCATCTTCTCATGCTGATAACTTTCTCTGGGATTTTGGTGACGGCAACTCATCCACACAATCGAATCCGTCTCATCAATACACGCAGTTTGGGGTATATGATATCACATTGATTGCTTCCAATGTTTGCGGATTGTCAGACACAATTACCAAAACACTCAATCTCACGGTAGGGATAGAGGATTTAATGTCCGGAAAAATGAAAGTAGAGGTGTATCCCAATCCGGGTACCGGAATCTACCAAATTGCTCTGGCGGAAGCTCTTTCAAAAACGGATTTGAATTATGCTGTCTTTTCAATTCAGGGTGATTTGATTACATCGGGCTTGATTGAAGGGAATGATTCGGCTTTCCAGTTGGATATTTCACAGGAAGCTAAAGGAATTTATTTTTTAAAAATGACAGGCAAGGATTTTTCAGTGATTAAAAAAATTGTTTCACAGTGATATTTTTCAGAAAAAATTTAAAGTGTATTTTGATGTTGCTGACAGGGATTTTCTGCTCACATCATTCGTACAGCCAGTGTGTGGGTTGTCAAGTTATGATTGCGGAATGTGATTCGGCTTCAAACGGACAGGTTTGTGTGGTGACACTCAATGACGGAGAAGCGGGAGCCGCTTTTGAACAACAGATTTCGTTCAGGTTTCCGAGAAGGCTGGCGGTGCAAACTCAGGATTTATTTCCAATCGCCCTGCCGGGTTTTCCTTCGGTCATCACGTTAGATGTTATCCGCGTACAATTAAAGGCGATTGAAGGACTGCCTCCCGGATTGCAATGGGAGTGTGATTCATCCGCGAATAATTGCCAATATCTCCCCGGCTTCAACGCGCAGCATGGATGCGTGACCATTTGCGGCATGAATGACTGTGAAACATCCGGGAATTTCCCGCTTACTTTCAAATTTGATTACATCTACAACGGGCAGGATTTCTTAGATGCCCTCAACGGTGGAGGAAGCCCTTTTCCATTTCCTTTTCCGATTGCAAATGAATTGCCGATGGAGGAAATATTTTCAGTTGGACTTACCGTAAACGCGGGCAATGCCGCGCCCCTCAGCGTGGTTGCCGACAAACCAACCATTATCAGTTTGGGAGAAGAGATTACGCTGACCGCCACGGCAGGTTTTTCATCATACCTTTGGTCAACGGGCGACACTACAGCGTCTATCACCATTGAACCCACCGGCAGCGCGAATTATACGGTTGAGGTGGAAGATGAAAATGGTTGCACTCAGGAAGATACGATCGGAGTGACGGTGTTGCTGCCTTCAACAGTTGATGAATTTACCTCGTTTGAAAAAAACCTGAAAATATTTCCGGTTCCTGCATCGGGGGATTTGAATATCCTCTTTCCTGCATTTGAAAAAGAAATTACAATTACCATTTCAGATAACACCGGCAGATTAATTCATGAAGAAAAGATGGAGAGCAATACCTCGGAAAGTATTAAAAAAGTATCTTTGCCCCCGCTTGAAGCCGGTGTTTATTTAATAAATATTCGTTCAGTCGTATTTTCGGTTTCAAGAAAAATTATTATTCATTAAAATCAGCTCATTAAAAAAAATTAAATCAATCGTCATGAAAAAGATTTTTTCGGCATTCTTTGCAACCCTGCTTTTTACTGCCATCAGTTTTAATAATGCTTATGCGGGTGGCGGATGTACAGCCTGCAATATTGACACCACCGGATGTACCGGTCTTTTTGGCGCAATTTGTCCCGATTCCTTACCGGCAGGAAACGTGGGAGTTTTCTATGATGAAAGCGTCACTTTTTATCTTCCGGCTCAAATCGTATTAACTGAATTTGTACTTCCACAACCCATCACCATTCCCATTGTGAATATCACACTTGATACCATCAAGTTTGCCAACTCCACAACGCTCTATCTTTTTGAAGCCTCATTAGATACAGTAATTGGATTGCCTGTAGGATTGAACTGGGAATGTAATCTTGCGCCCAACAGTTGTGAATATTTCCCGGTACAGGGAAATTCCGCTTCACAGTACGGTTGCGCAAAAATTTGCGGATTTCCGTGTTCACCTCAGGATACTACACCGGTCATTTTCAATTTTACCTATCTGTTGGATATCCGCGGTGTGGACACACTTCAGTTTGCTCCCCCACTTGACCAGATTTTCGGATTGCTCGCAGGCTTTGGTATCAACCCAAGCGACTTTTTACCGGATACGGTTGCATTACCTTTCCCGCAAGCCGCTTTTTTTGAAATGGCAACCGGTTATGATATCCTTGAAATCGCCAATACTGCTGGAACAAGTTATTTGTGTCCTTCCGGTGCGGGCAGTTCCATTACCCTGGATGCTTCGGGCTATTCGATTTATGATTGGTCAACCGGTGACAACACAGCTTCTATCGCAGCCACTGCTGCCGGAACATATTCTCTGACTGTGGAAGATGCAAATGGTTGTGTGCAAACGGATTCTGTAGAATTGTTTTTGTTAGAGGCAAATGCGGGAACTGATTCAACTGTTTGTGCTTCCCAGATATTACAATTGATCGGTTCCGGTGGAGACTCTTTCTCATGGACTCCGACTTCCAATCTGAGTGATGATACGGTGAACAATCCTGTTGTTTTTAATTTGGCTTCGACCACAGAATTTGTTTTAACTGTAGGAAATGGAACCTGCACCAGCAATGATACCGTTGCCGTTATCATAGATAATATAAATTGTGACGGACCATGCACCGGTAAATGTCTTTTAAATAAAACCGGTTGCAGCGGAGTGGACCCGAAAGTTTGCCAGGCGGCATTGCCTCAACTGACTCTCGGAACGAACTATGATGAAAGTTTTACTTTTTATGTTCCTGAAACCATCAGTTCTCAGTTGTTAATTCAAAACGCGGATATTCCGGATATCAATATTCCGGGTTTGGGCAACCTGACTGATTTTATCGGATTTCTCCCCGCCATGCAAGTTCCTGTTGACCAAATCACGATTACAGTCACCGGATTACCGGTAGGTGTAAACTGGGAATGCGACCAGATTGGAGGAAACTGCACTTATTATCCTTCATTATATCCCGCTGAAACGCAGTGGGGATGTATCAAACTTTGTGGCAACGGTGTGTGTGACCAGGCTCGTGATTACACTGTAACAGTATTAGCCACGATTGCATTCAACCTGCCGATTCCTGTTCCTGTACCTGGCTTTGACAATTTTGAGGCAAGCATCCCAATGACCATCAATCTGCCGGTGCGTTCCGTAAGCGGATTTTTGACGATTACTCCCAGCGGCACTACTACCATTAATGCGGGTGAAAGTGTTCAGTTGGCGGCTACTTCCGGTTATGCTTCTTACCAGTGGTCATCCGGTGAAACCACCGCGACCATCACAGCTTCTAACTTTGGCAACTACAGCGTCACTGCGGTGGATGGCAATGGTTGCGATCAAGTGGCTACCATCGGAGTGTTCAACGCGGTAGGCATTAATGAAATCAACATCCTTGAAAATTCATTGGTCGTTTATCCCAACCCAAACAGCGGAAATTTTGATGTCGCATTTGAATTGCAAAACATTCAGGTTGTGACAGTAGAAATTTTCACTTTGCAAGGTCAGCGTATTTTGTCAAGAGTGGAAAATGGCAGTTTTGGTAAAAACATTTTCCCGGTCAGCTTAAAAAATCTTTCGAAAGGAACTTACTTTTTGAAACTTTCCACTGCGGAAGGTTCAGTAAATAAGAGAATCGCTGTTTATTGATGAATTGACTTTCAGTTTTTAAAATCTTATGTTCACGCCAGGCAAACCACCTGGCGTGAATTGTTTTAAGACAAGGGCAGTTCTAAAAATTGTTCTTTTTGATTGCCTCATCCCTTGCCCTCTCCTAAGGAGAAGGAGATTGAGGTGATTTTTAGAACTACCCAAAAATTATTTTTAATGAAAAAAAGTATTTCTTTAATTCTCACAGTTTTCCTCCTGCTGACCGGTGTCCATTTTTCACAGGTCAGCGCGCAACATGTTTATCAATTAAAATATTACACAGATATTCCAATTGGAGCGTTGGGGCTGGGCACGCTGACCGCCTCCTATTTCATCGGAAAAAAGAATGAAGCGCCCACACCGGAACACATCATGCAACTGAAGCGTGAAGATGTCTGGCGGTTTGACCGCAGCGCCACGCATCGCTGGTCACCGGGCAGCGCAACCGCAAGTGATGTGTTGATGTATTCGTCTTTAGTGATGCCGGCTTTGCTTTTAATCAATGAAAATGTGAGGCAGGAACGGTATGTGAGTTTGTTGTATGCGGAAACTTTATTCCTGACCGCGGGAGTCACGAATTTGGTAAAAGAACTTACGAAACGTCATCGCCCGTTTTTATACAATGACGCTGCCGATGCGGGAATGAAACTTAAAAAAGATGCCACGCGCTCATTCTTTTCCGGTCACACTTCATTAGTGGCTTCTTCTTCTTTTTTTATGGCAAAAGTTTATTCTGACTTGAATCCCAATTCACATTTGAAACCATTGATGTGGACTTCGGCTGCGCTCTTGCCGGCAATCGTGGGAGTGTTGCGTTATTGCGCGGGAAAACATTTCCCGACCGACATCATCACCGGGTATGCGACCGGAGCGGCATTTGGAATTTTAGTGCCGCATGTGCATAAGAAACGCGATTTACAGCGCTGATGATTGTTTGAAAAACGCGATGGTTTCATTGACAACTCGCTCCGCGTCAGCAGGAAGCATAGTTGCTTCAAAAGGATGTTTAGCTCCGAAAACATGATTGCCGCCATCAATGGATAATAGCTGACTACCCGCTGCGCGTTCATGCAGATTCACCGCTGACATAAATGGCACCACTTCATCCTCAGTGCCATGCGAAATGAGAAACGGGATTTTAATTTTCTGAACGGCTTCCGGAATGGAAAGCCTGTTGATGTTTTCAAAATAATTTTCACAGAACTGATAATAGAGCGGCATTTGCTGCCGCGTTCGTGTATTTTCAATATACACCACACCATTATTTTTCCAATCGTCAATCACATCCTGCGACCAGAATTTGCCAAAGTCGCTCACGGATGCCCAGGTCGCGATTTTTTTTATGCGGGCATCTTCCGCTGCTTTCAGGATGACAATTCCACCGCCACGACTATGTCCGGTCAGAAAAAGTTTTTCTGAATGTAGCTCCCCGTTTTTTTGCGCTGAACTTTCATGCAAAACATAATCAATGACCGTTCCCAAATCATCTAATTCAATGCTGAAATTATTATTGCCGAAAGCCTCAAGGTCGGCAAAATCAGCAGGATGTTCCGGGGTTGTGCCGTTGTGCGAGAAATTAAATTTCACAAATACAAAACCCGCTGCGGCAAATTTTTCTGATAGCAGGTTAAAGTGACCCCAGTCTTTAAATCCTTTAAAACCATGCGCGAAAATCACCACCGGTTTTGGTTTTTCATTTTTCAAATAAAATAAATCAAGCAAAATAGGTTTTCCATGGAGTCCTTCGATTTTTACATTAATTTCTTTTTGCATGATGTTTCAGGCTAAAAACAGTGACGGTTTGATTGTCTGATTCAAATAAATGTATTGCTTATCTTGCGACAAAGTTAAGGCTATAGATGACGCTGTCACTGAACCAGATAAAAGCGCCCATAGAGAAAGAACTGGATATTTTCGAGCAGAAATTCAGGGAATCAATGAAAAGCCGCGTTCCGCTGCTGGACAGAATCACCTATTATATTGTTCAGCGAAAAGGCAAGCAGATGCGTCCGATGTTCGTGTTGCTGAGCGCGAAGCTGCATGGCGCAATCACTGATAAAACCTATGCTGCCGCTTCATTGGTCGAGTTGCTGCACACCGCGACTTTGGTGCATGATGATGTGGTGGATGACGCTTACATGCGCAGGGGATTTTTCTCCATCAACGCGCTTTGGAAAAATAAGATTGCAGTTTTAGTGGGCGACTACCTCCTGTCAAAAGGATTGTTGCTCATGCTCGAAAATGATTACTTCGATTTGTTGAAAATTCTTTCCGTGTCTGTGAAAGAAATGAGTGAAGGAGAGTTATTGCAAATGGAAAAAGCCAGACGTTTGGATATCAAAGAAGATATTTATTATGACATCATTCGTCAGAAAACAGCTTCGCTTATCGCATCCGCCTGTTCCAGCGGGGCGGCATCCGTGTTGGATGACAAACTTGAGATAGAAAAAATGCGCTTGTTTGGAGAAAAAGTCGGCATGGCGTTTCAAATCAAAGACGATTTGTTCGATTATGGCGATGACGACATCGGCAAACCGCGCGGGATAGATATCAAAGAAAGAAAAATGACGCTGCCACTCATTTATGCTTTGACTAAAGCATCTTCCTCCGAAAAACGCTGGGTGATTAATATTTTTAAAAATCACAACAAAGACCAGAAAAAAATCAAGGAAGTGCTGGAGTACGTGAAAAAAAGCGGAGGCATTGAATATGCTGCCGACAAAATGGAAGTTTACCGGAAAGAAGCGTTGGAGATGTTATATGCTTTTCCTCAAAATGACGCCCGCAACAGCCTTGAGCAGTTGATAGAGTTTACGATTGAAAGGAAGAGTTAATTTGGAAAAGTAAATGACTTTGAAGCAAACGGCTATTTTTTAGAACTGAGTTCTTGTTTTTCCATCCAAGAAATATATTTTTCTGTTTGTGATGCTAGGTAATAAGGTAAATTGAGTAAAGTATAGGATTTACCGTTCATTGTTACCGCTTTGGTAATGCTGAATGTACCTGAGTAAAATCGTAATGCCAAATTGTGGGGTGCGGCATCCATAAACAAATGAAGCGAACGAAGCTTCCCCTCCGTCCCGGACTTTACTTCAATCGGGATGAGTTTACTATTGCAAGGAAATATATAATCAATTTCAGCCATTGAAGTTTTCTTTTCTCTGACCCAAAAATGAAGACGGCACAAAGCCTGGTATTGTGTTGCCAGCAACTCCTGACCAACAAGATGTTCCAGCATGATTCCTTTGTAAACATCATTCAAATCTTTTGTCCCGATAATCTCTTTTTGTATTCCAACTGTGTAGTTTAAAAGTCCTGTATCAAGCACCTGTAAACGAGGCGATTTTCTCATATCCTGCATTAATGGCAATTCAACATTTGTGAGGGGAAATATCAGGTGAATCAGCATTGCTTTTTCCAACATTCTAAGCGCTTCACCTACTTCTCTTGAACGATAATCAGATTTTCCAAATCCCTGATATTTGATGCGCTTTCCCGCCTCTAGAAAAGACGCATTAATCACATGCCTGAGAATATTCACCTGTGAGCCTGATTTTGCATATTTCTCAACATCTTCCAAATAGGTAGCTAAAAGTGAATCATAAATTGGTTTCAGCGTTGTAATGTCTTTATTTAACACATAATTATTCACCACTTCAGGCATACCGCCTACCAATGAATAGGTGTGAAACAGCATTAACAGCTTGTCGTGTGCGAAATCTGCAACAGGAATTTTTTCTAAAGCATCTTTAGCGGCAGTTTCTCCAATCGCCATCAGAAATTCAGGAAAAGAAACCGGTCTGATAACCTTATATTCAACACGACCGACCGGAAAATGTATTTTTTCATCAAATAATGTTTCCAGCATACTTCCCGCAGCGATAACCGGAATTTCAGGTTCCTGCTCATGGAAGTAACGTAATAAATTCAGAGCCGCTGGAAAACTTTGTATTTCATCTATAAAAAGAAGTGTTTCTTTTTTCTTGTCAATCGTGATATTGTTTTGAAAGAATAGCGTTTGAATTAATACTTCAATTGTGGTAAAATCTTCAAATGGCTTTCTGTCCTCCGGAAGGTCAAGATTCAAATAAATGTAATGTTTAAATTTTTCTGCAAATTGGTTTACCAATGTTGTTTTTCCGGTTTGCCTGGCTCCTCTTATCACTAATGGCTTCCGGATTGTATTTTTCAACCACTTTTCAAGTTCTTGAATGATTTCTCTCTGGAACATGTATCAAAGTTAGGGTAAACTATCTAAAAATATGTTACAGAGTTAGGGTAAAATTTGAATAAAATTGTAACAGAGTTAGGGTTATTTTTCAAAAAGTTGTAACAAAGTTAGGGTAAATGTTTTCTCCAGAACTGCGACTTTTTCCCTAAAACAACTTCAACTGACCTTTAGGCGGCTGCCTGAAAACGGTGAGATTATATTCAAATTTTTTCGGAGTTCCGTAATATTTCCGGTAAGAAATTTTAAACAAACTGCCGATTGATTCCGCCACGTTTCCTTCGCCTTTCATGCGTGTTCCATACCGGCTGTCGCTCAGTTTTCCGCCATGACACGCAGCGATTCGATGCAGCACTTTTTCCGCTTTGTCGGGAAACGCTTTTTGAATCCAGTCAGAAAAAATAGCTGCAATCTGACCGTTGAGCCGCACAATCAGGTACGCTGCCGTATGAGCGCCATTTTCCGCTGCCGCTTCCAGCACATTGGGAATTTCATGGTCGTTCAAGCCGGGAATCACCGGTGCAACCATGAGATGCACGGGAATATTTTTTTCTGACAATCGCTGCATGACTTCCAGTCGTTTTTGGTAGGAGGCTGTTCGCGGTTCCAACTGCTGCCGCAACGATTCAGTCAGCGAGTTCATCGAAACGGCAACATTCACCAAATTATCTTTTGCCAGGTCTTCCAACAAATCTAGGTCGCGCAGGATGAGACTATTCTTGGTGATGATGCCCACCGGATGCCTGAATTTCACCAGTACCTCCAGCATTTTCCGCGTGATGCCGAGACGTTTTTCTACAGGCTGGTAACAATCCGTATTGCCTGCAAACATGATGGGCGAAACTTTCCAGTTGGGATGACTCAGTTGCTTTTCAAGCAAAGCGGGCGCGTTGGGTTTCACAATGATTTTTTGTTCAAAATCCAACCCAGCGCTATAACCCCAATAGGTGTGCGTGTTGCGTGCGTAACAATAAATGCAGCCATGTTCGCAACCCTGATACGGGTTCATGCTGTATTCCAGCCCGATATCCGGGCTTTCAACTTTATTGACAATTTTTTTGGGATGCTCTTCAAAAAATTGTGTTTTGGATTGCAACTCAAATTCCTCATCCAGCCCTTCAAAATGTTCGGTCACATATTCAGTGGACAAAAAAGGATTTTTTGTATTGAGTTGAGCGCCCCTGCCTTTGATAGATTCTTGTTTCATCTTTCGGAAATTTAAGGAAATTGCTCCGAAGTGTTTTTATGAGGGATACGAAACTTCATTGCTTTGTCATTCCGGCTTTATGCCTGAATCCCCTCGGAGAGTCCTACCCCCGATTACATCGGGGGTAGGACAAATTGCACTTGCGTTGTCATGGTGAGCGGAGTCGAACCATGCGGGGCGGCAATCGCTCTCCTTCGACTCCGCTCAGGGTGACCCCCACGCGCACCATAAAAAGCGGTGCAATTTATCCTGCACCCATTACATCAACCCCCAAATCATCCCCTTGAAAAATAACTAACATTGTAGTTGTCAAATTCCTTCAATGTGCCGCGCTTTTTCATTTTCATTCCGCTTTTGCTTCCTGCAATTTTAACAGCCGGCAATTATAATTTTAATGAGCATTGTCAAACAGCCTATCACCATCTTTTCAGTCTGAGACCGGATGCTGGGAAACAATTATTAATCACCGAAAAAAAAACAAATCCCGAAAATCTCATTCCACTTTTGCTGGAAAACTTTCATGAGTTTCTGAATATCCATCTGACGGAAAACGAATCACAACTTTCCGCATTTAAAAGCAATAAAAATAACCGCGTAAACACCTGCAAAAAAGGAGCGCAGAATTCTCCCTGGTTTCGTTTTCTGCAAGCGGAAATGCATCTGCAATATGCCTTTGCCGCTTTTCAGTTCAGGGAATATTGGTCCGGGATGATGGATTTGCGGAGAGCGTACATCTTGCTGGCTGAAAACATCAACCTCTATCCGGAGTTTAAACCTGCACAAAAAAGTTTTTTCACTATCAAAGCTTTGTTGGGTGTTGTTCCTGAAAAATATCATTTTGGATTACGATTGGTTGGCATGAGCGGCAGCCTGAATGAAGGAATGAACGGATTGCAAAACTTATCGCGAACGGATTGGGGAAAAGAAAAATTTCTGAAAGATGAAGCGATACATGTCTATGTATCCCTGCTGCTGCATTTGCAGGGAGATAAAAACAAGGCAAGGGAAAATTTCGAAAATGCCGGTTATCCGATTGATGGAAATTTGTACTCATATTACACAGGAGTGAAAATCGCATTATACAGTCATCATAATGAAGAAGCGATTAATTATTTGAAAAATATTCCGGAAGGCATTGACTATCTCAAAATTCCGGTGTTGGATTATTATCGCGGAATAACTTTATTAAATCAGCTCAAACCGGAAGGCATTCAGCATTTTCAAAAATTCATCAAGAGCAACCAAAGCGGTCATTTAATTAAAAGCGCGTATCAAAAAATTGCGTGGAGTTTTTTATTGGAAGGAAACCATGAATCGTATGCTCAGCAGATGCAACTCTTGAAATCAAATGGAAAAGCGGAAACCGATGATGACAGACAGGCGCAAAAAGAAGCGGAAAACAACGTGCCGCCCCAACCGGATTTATTAAAAGCACGTTTGCTGTTTGACGGAGGATATTTTAAAAACGCGCTGAATGTTTTAGAAAATTTATCACCGGAGGTTTTAAAAAATCCGGAATATAGTTTAGAGCAGGTTTACCGGCAGGCGAGAATTTATGATGCGATGAAAGAAATGGAAAAAGCTGTTCAACGCTATGAGTGGACGATTGAACGCGGCAAAAATGCGCCCTACTATTATGCAGCCAATGCAGCCTTGCAGCTTGCGCTTTATTATGAATCAAAAGGGAATCTTGATGAAGCGCGAAAATATTTCAAGCAATGTTTGGAATTAGATAATCATGAATACAAAAACAGTCTTGGGCAAAAAGCAAAAGCAGGATTGGAAAGAGTAGGAAAGGGATAGCGGATTATACTTTATTCGCGACTATCAAAAGATGATTAAACAGATTGCCGGTTTTGATTACTTTAATTTTTGGCTCGCTGAGCGTACAGTTTTTTTTAATGAGTTCAAGATAATCTTCCGCGCTGTATTGATGCGGATGCAAAATATCTAACGGCAGTAATTTCAAAATGGATTTAGGCAGTGAAAAACGATGCGCGTCAACAGACAAAACCATAAGACCTCCTTTTTTCAATGCTGAAAAAAGATTATGTAAACTCGTGGAAATTTCTTGAACATGATTGATGGCATTCATACAAAAGATGATGTCAAACTTTTCAATTACGTTTAACTGCTCAAGACTTTTTTGCTGAAATTGAACATGAGAAAAATCAGACGGATTAAACAATTTTATTTCTTGCAGGTAATATTCCATCAGCGGGTCAATGGCGACAACTCTGTGATGTTGGAGATTTAAAAAAATGCCTGCCGGACCACTGCCGGCATCTAAAATTTCAAGCGGATGACTGTTAAAATTTTCGTGAGTCAGCGCTGTATTGTGATTGATTTCAAAAACAGTATTCAGAATATTATCCCAATAATTTTTTTTCCAGTCAAGATAACTCTCCGTTTTTTTTCCGGATAAATAATTGTTCCACCAGAATTTTTCTAACTTTTGTGCCGTTAACCAACGCAGTGATTGTTTCATCGTGATAAACCGCTCATTGTAAAATGAATCATTTTCCGGATGACTTTTTTGATGCTCCCCGTGAAGATAAGCCAATTGACCCCGAAGTTATCAGGGGATTTTTATTGGGACGCACGGAAGATAAAGATTTATCGAAGCCCGGAAAAAAATGCGCGGAAGTGGATTTGCATCTTGATGAAGCGACAAAGAGCGCGTCAATGATTTCCGTTGAAGAAAAGCTGAATCATCAGTTGCGGCATTTGGAAAAACAATTAGATAAAGCTTTGGCAAACGGTTGCGGCAGTATGAAAGTGATTCACGGAAAAGGCGAAGGGAAACTGAAAGAAGCGGTGCACGCGCTGCTCAAAAAAAATAAAATGGTGAAAAACATCCGGATGGTGAACGACCCGAAACATCAGGGAGGCGCCACCGAAGTTTTTTTCAGATAAGGTGCATTTTCAAAATATCATTTCCCAAAGATTCTAACATCTAAAGTCTAAAATCTTTTAGCATGTTGCACAAATTGGGGATGTTATTTTCCCATCATTACTAAGTTCTTTCAAATCATGGTTGCAAGCCGTTCTATCAACTTCGCGCGAGCGGGGTAGGAAAGTCCGGGCGACACAGAGCAATGCACCTCCTAACGGGAGGGGTCCGTCAAAAGCGGATACAGACAGCGCCACAGAAAATTACCGTCCGCCTATGGCGCGATAAGGGTGAAAACGTGAGGTAAGAGCTCACGCTGCTGGATGGCAACATTCCGCAGGGGCAAGCCTTGTATGTCGAAAAGCCAAATATATTCCGGGTTCCGCGCAAGCGGATGAAGGGTTGCTCGTCCGAGCGGTGCAAATCGCTCCGGGAAGGGTTGGCTGATAGAACCTGCCGGTGACGGCAGGTCCAGATAAATGATAGAAATTTCGGTGTAAACCGGAATACAGAACCCGGCTTATAGGCTTGCAACCTATTTTTTAGCGGATGCTTTCGAGTTTCTTTTTCAGATTAAAGATGCGCTCTTTCTGGCGGTCAACTTCCTCCTGCTTACGTTGCTTGGCTTGCTCGCTGTCGCTGATTGAGCGTTCATCGCTGCGAATGCTCGTTTCGCTTTTGTTGATGTCGCGGTGAAGTTTTTCTTCCTCCCGTGTCAGTTTGGATAAATCTTTTTCCGCGCTCTTTAATCTTTTCTCAGCGTCTTTAATCACTGCCGGTAAAGCGTTTTGATTTTGATAGCGCAGCAACTCGTCTTTAATAGATTGAACCTGTTTTCTTATTCTGTCCTGGTCGCCTTTCAGCATGGCGATTTTGTTTTTCATGCTTTCAACTCCTCGCTTTTCTGAGCCTTTACTTTTGTAAAGTTTCTCCGCATCTTTTATCAGTTTTTTCTGTTCCGATTCAATGTTTTTTAATCGTCCTTCTTCGGTTTTTATTTCCTGCTTCACGGCTTCGCGGTAAGCATCCAAAGCGAAATTGCGGACAAACATTTTCGCGGCATGATATTCAGGTTCGTTTTCCGTTTTGTTCAGAAATTTTCCTTCAGCTTCAAAAAAAACATTGAGTTCCACCTTGTCGGAATAAGCGAGAATGAAAGCATAAATGTTCAGTGGCCTTGAAGATACTTTTTTGAGCATGCTTTCCTGAATGGAAAATTCATTATTGATATTTTCGACCTTGTTGCGCGTGCCCTGTCTCACAGCTTTTGCCC
>JBGTCY010000324.1:0-2139 GCA_041748615.1 Chitinophagales bacterium | reverse complement strand
GATTGATGATGATTTCGCTCAAATATTTTATTCTATTTTTGAAAATCAAATTTACAGAAAATCCAATTATCAGTGCCCGTTGTCACGCTCACGACAGATTTCGGAAATAAAGACCATCCTACAGGAGCGCTGAAAGGCGCTTTGTTGCGGCATTGCGACCCGCTTACCATCATTGACATTTCTCACCAGATACCACACTACAACATCAAAGAGGCGGCTTACGTGATGAAAAACGCGTGTTTTCATTTTCCGGAAAAAACAATTCATTTAGTGACGGTCAACCATGAAGACGAACGCACCATTCGGTTTGTTGCCATGGAATATGAAAAACATTTTTTTATTGGGTTTGATAACGGTATTTTCAGTTTAATCTTCAACCATGCGCCTGATGTGCTGGTTGAAATTCCCGTTCCTGAAATCAACTCAACAAATACTTCGTTTGTAAATTTTGAGTTGATGGCGCAGACAGTCGGTGCTTTAGCAAAAGGAAGAAACATTCAGGAATTGGGTAATCCGGTTTCTGAATTAAAATCACTGATTAACATTCAGCCGGTTGAGCAGGAATCGCTGATTAAGGGAACGGTTATTTATATTGATTCCTATCATAATGTAGTTACCAATATCACAAAAACGCTTTTCAACAAAGTCAGAAACAAAAGAAATTTTTATGTCCGGTTCAGGCGTGAATTTATCCGGCAAATCAGCGACAGCTATCATGACAAAGCGCAGGGTGAAATGTTGTGCCTGTTTAACTCCGCTGACTATCTTGAAATAGCCGTGAATTCCGGAAAGGCAAGCAACCTGCTGGGATTAAGTATTGGTGACACCATCCTCATTGACTTCGAATGATACTCCGCATCGTAAAACTGACTTTTCAACCGGAGAAGGTTGAGGCATTCCTGAAAATTTTCAGCGAAGAAAAAAAATACATTGAAGCACAGGAAGGCTGCAATAAAGTGGAACTGCTCCGCGATATTCATTCTGAAAATATTTTTTTCACTTACAGCGAATGGGAAAATGAACAGGCTTTGGAAAATTACCGCCAAACGGATTTCTTCAAAAATATCTGGCAGCGCGCCAAAGCGAATTTCGCGGACAAGCCGATGGCGTGGTCTGTAAAAAAAATGTAAAAGGGACGAGGGTCGGGGGTCGAGGGACGGCAACCACGTAAAAATCTCAAAGGATATTATGCAAGATTGAGTCCACTCTGAAAAAGCAAAAAAAGTAAAAATTGCCACTAAGACTCAAGGTCACAAAGTTTCACTAAGAATTGATTACCAACAACTTAAACTTTGTGTTTTCTTTGTGCCATCGTGTCTTTGTGGCAAAAAAAATACTTTTCAGAGTGGACTCAAGATTTAATTCACTGAGGCTTTCATAAAGTTTATCGTAAAGGAGGGATATATCTCTTGAGCGAATATGAATCGGTTATTTTTAATGTCAGTGAATTATATGAATCGAAAGTCATTAACTCTATCGAATTGCATGGAAAAAGAAAAGAGAGCGGTTATGGCGATTACCAAAAAAACACAAAAGCCGCCATTACTGTGACGGCTTTTACGTGATATTTCATTCTAAAACCTTTATTTTAATACGATAAGAACATAACAATGTTTCAAACACCACTGGTTGGTTTCTTTATTATTGTTCGGGTTTAAAATTTCATTTATTCATAGGTGTAAGAAAGTTTTTACTATTGTCATTCCGTCCGCCTATTCAGTCGTGACGAAATCCCCGCAGAATCCAAACATAGGGATGTTGTTCAAATAATGAATCCGGATGCCTGATACAATAAGTGCGGACTATTGTACACCCTTTCATTCTCGCTATTCTTAGCCAACAATTATTTCGCTTTCAAACAAGGACTTGAACCTCTCTCATAACCTTTTTAGGATTTATACGTAGAAACACTTCAACAACCCAAAATAAACTTAATCTATGAGGACCCTAACCCTTACACTCGCTTTTGTGCTGGCTATCTGTGTGTCAGTTTTTTCACAAGTACCCAACGGAATCAAATATCAGGGCGTTGCGCGCAATCATTTTGGAGAAGTGATGGCTGAAAAAAACATCAGCCTGAGATTTTCCATTGTGGACAGCGCTTCCAGCGGCTCGGTTGCTTATTCTGAAAAACATAGT
>JBGTCY010000323.1:0-10244 GCA_041748615.1 Chitinophagales bacterium | reverse complement strand
GACTCTTCGCCCGGGTCGTTGGAGGCAAAAACTGTTGTGTATTGAGCATCCCATTCGCTGGCGAAATACAAACCGCGCTCTTGTATCCAGCCTTCAAAATCAGCTTGGGTGATTTTATTGGGATGATTGAACAGGCGATGTTGTTGGTCGAGTTTTGTCATAGGCGCTTCTTCTACCGTAACTCTGCCGCGCCCGATTTTGAACGGATAGGGTCCGATGTCGTCCGTTAGCAAACCGGCTGTGGTTTGATATTGCACGATGACGTTGCCGCCCTGCTCGATGTATGCCATGAGTTTCGCTTTCTGATGTGGCAGCCATTGCTCGGTATTGTAAGCGCGGATACCGATGAGGATGGCTTTGAATTTTGACAAGTCCGTTTCAGCAAAATTTTCCTTATTGAGCATGAATACCTCGTAACCAGCCTGCCGGAGATTTTCCGCCACGTCATCACCCGCACCGCTGATATAAGCAATCGTGTTGCCGTCTTTTTTCAAATCCATTTTCAACGCTTTGCATTTTGCATCGGGAAACAGCGACAATGTCGGAATATGACTGTAAGCGATTTCTACAAACCCTTTATCAAAAAGTCCGGCATTTGTTTTCGCATAAGGAATTATTTCAAACTCCCCATTTGCATCCGAGTGAGAAACGGTGAAAGCAAATAATTGCTCCTCGCCTTTTTTCGCCATTGAAAATGGATGTGTTTCCGGCTGCATTTTCCATCCGGGCGGCAGTTGCAAACCGAATGTTCCCTCTACATTATCTTTCCAGGCTTTCACGGTGAAAGACAACTGCCTGCTTTTTTCTCCCTGAAAAATCACTACCGCCTGCTTGGGCTGCACCGTTACTTCGGGTGTGATAATGAACGGGCGATACAGTTCTCCTTTCGCCCTGTCCGTCCATTTGTATTCCACGGGTTGACAATATTCCAGCGTCACGCCATTCACCGAAATTTTGAAACACGCATCTACTGCTGGCGGCTCAAGCGGCAATGCCCGCAGACTTTCATCCGGCAATGGAAAGATGCCAATCCGCTCAGGCGCGTCACGCAGCCAATAGGGTTGTGAATAGGGGATATTTTCAGGAAGGTTCAAGATATGCTCAAATGTTTGCAACTGATTAAAAGGCAATGAAGCGGTTGCATCGGGTTTCATGCCGGTGGAATATTCAACGGAAAGCAATTGCACCTTCGCGGAAGAGCGATTGAGCGCCACGGTGTTGAGTTTGATTTCAGAACCGGGCGTGGCTGAAAAATCAGCGGCAGCGCTTTCTAAAAACAAACCGCACACGGCATAGATAATCGTTTTCAGTTCATCCCGTTTTTTGACGCTCCAGAAATCATGTTGTTTTTCAAGCAGTTGATATGTTTCTAACAAAAGCGGCAAAATGTTATCGGGTTTTCGCGGGTTGAATTGCTGTTCAGCTTTGCTAAGCAGCTTTTCAACTTTCGATGCGCCTGACACTCTTTTCCATGATTTTTCAATGTCTTCAAACAAATGTTTTTTCGCGGGAACGCCTTTCACATATTCGAGATATTCTTTTTCCTCGCCTCTCGTTTTTGCCGCGCCAAACCCCTGACTGCTATGCTGACTACGGCTGTCTGCTGCGATTTCCGAGCATGAGCGACCAATTTCGGGCAGAAAGGCTCCCACATCAATGATGATTTTATCGGTGGTATCCAACACGGTTCCGGTGTTGCGGTAAAACCACGGGGAGGTATTCCAGTACAACCGTTTCGCCTGCCACACATCCACCACGCTGAGTTGCTCGGGAAACGCATTTTTGTCGGCAGCCATGTCAAAAGCGATTTCCGCGAGATAGGCGGAGGCTTCATGATGACCATGCGTGGGATAGTTGTAATGCAAAGGAGGGAAGCGCGTAATCAATACATCGGGGCGCGTCTTGCGGATGACATACACGAGGTCGCGCAATGTTTCCTGCTCGTCCCAGATGCGCAGCGTCTCTTCGTAAGTTTTGGAATAGCCGAAATCATTCACTCTGCTGAAATATTGCTCACCGCCATCGATCCTGCGCGCGGCAAGCAGTTCGTGTGTGCGGATGAGACCAAGCAACGCGCCTTGTTCGGTACCAATCAGATTTTGCCCGCCATCACCCCGCGTGAGCGAGATGTAGGCGACATTCAGGTTTTCCTTTTGCGCTAAATAAGTAATCAGCCGCGTGTTTTCATCATCGGGATGCGCGGCAATATAAAGGGCGCTGCCGAGCGTGTTCACTTTTTTCAGGAGTTGCAAAATATCGCCTGCGTGGTAGGTGCGGGGTTGGGCGCTGAGAGATTTTAGAAGTGAGATGTTAGATGTTAGACTTGAGAAGTGAGAGATGAGGCCAGTGATGTGAAAAAGGAGTAGAAGGAAAATAGATTTTTTGAGCACGGTTGCGTTTTTTTTGAAACGGCAATTTAGAAGAATTTGAAGATAGGGGGAATCTTAGGCTTAGGGATTGGCTTCTACCCTACCCTTTGCAATTTCATTCATATCTGAAATTGCTTCTTCGTTCCATATTATTTTAACCATTTAGCAAGTTTCTTTTTAGCAACCGCAGTTGAATAAATTTTACCTGCTTTTGATTTTTTTCTTACTTTTTCAATTTTGTGAAGCACATACATCCGTTGCATGACCTCTTCCAAACTGGATTTGTCCGGGAGTTTTTCAATAGATGCTATAACTAATTGTTTGGTTAACATCAGTGTTACGTTTTGAATAAAGTTAACTGTATTGTGAAAATTAATAAAGGACAAGACAGGGGTAGGTCAGCATGTAGTCGCCCGGTAATCGTGTGTGGTTGATAGAAGGGGGTATAAGTTGATGTCTTTGGTGAAGGAGGGAATGTCGTTTGGGATGAAGGCATTGAAGTGAATACAGCGAATGATTTCTGTATTCAGAAAGGGGCGGGTACTTCCAATTGTTTGCAGATGCCTTTGCATAAAAACCTGTCTAATGTTTTGTGACGCGGAACCATCGTTACATTTCCGTTGATGGCATTGCACCATACTTCATGTTTAGCGCCCTGGCGGAGCAAGTAACAGCCATAGCGTTTCAGATGGCGTACAAACTCCCGGTATTTCATGCTTCGGGCAGTTGAATTTCCTCCGTTGCCACGATGTTGTCTCCGGTTGCCGGCTTGAAGTGGCGCATAGCCTCAAGATAGGTATGCAATGCGTCAATAATATTTGATTTTACTTCTTTTTTTGTTTTACCCTGCGTGAGAACTGCCGGTATTTCCTGTATTTGTCCAATCAGAAAACCGTCTTCGCCTTTCGAGATGACCAATGTCAGTTTCATGTTCAACTAATTTTCACTAAGTTAAGATAATAGTTTGGAGTTCGTCTTGTCTAATATAGATATACACAAACACTAACCTAAAAACAGAAAGACACGTGATGAAGTTCTCTTCAAAATATCAGCACCTCTACACCGAAGATTTTACCGCCTCAATCGTTTTTTGCAAAAGGCTCTTTTTATGCGCAAGCGAAATGAAAAATGCTTCATAAGCGGAGGGAGGATAGTAGATACCTCTTTTCAGGAGTGCATGGAAAAATCGTTTGAAAAGAGCATTGTCCCCTTTTTTTGCGGAAGCGAAATTTACGACCGGTTCATCCGTGAAATGTACACTCATCATTGAACCAACGCGGTTGATTTGAAACGGGACTTTCTTTTTGGTCAACACTTCAGTAAGTTGGTTTTCCATAAAAGCGCCTTTCTCTTCCAGTTTTTTATAGATGTACGGATTTTTATTCAGTTCATTCAACACCGCATAGCCGCTTGACATGGCGAGCGGATTACCGGACAGCGTACCCGCCTGATAGACCGGACCGGAGGGCGCCAGCATTTGCATGATTTCTTTTTTGCCGCCATAAGCGCCCACCGGCAAGCCGCCTCCGATAATTTTACCGTAAGTCATCAAATCGGGTTGAATGCCAAACAACTCCACCGCGCCTCCGCGCGACAAACGGAAGCCGGTCATCACTTCATCGAAAATCAATAAAGCGCCATGCGTATCGCACAACTTGCGCAAGCCTTCTAAAAACCCTTTTTGCGGAGGAATGCAGCCCATGTTTCCCGCCACCGGTTCGATGATAATTGCCGCGATGTTGTTTTTGTTTTTTGTGAAAAGTGATGATACACTTTTCAAATCATTATAGTGCGCTACCAAGGTATCTCCTGAAATATTTGCAGGCACGCCCGGCACTTGCTGAATTCCCAGCGTGCTGACGCCACTGCCCGCCTTCACCAAAAACGCATCGGCATGACCGTGATAGCACCCTTCGAACTTGATGATTTTGTTGCGCTTCGTAAATGCGCGGGCAAGGCGGATGACGCTCATGCAGGCTTCCGTGCCGGAGTTGACCATGCGCACCATTTCCAGACCGGTCACCATCGCTTTCATCAGCTTCGCCAATTTGATTTCCATTTCGGTGGGCGCGCCAAACGAAGTGGATTTTTTTGCCGCCTGTTGAATGGCTTTGAGCACTTTCGGGTGCGCATGTCCCAAAATCATCGGACCCCATGAGCCGACATAATCAATGTATTCGTTGCCGTCCGCATCGCGGATGATTGCGCCTTTTGCAGATTGAATGAATACGGGCGTTCCGCCCACCGCATAAAACGAACGCACAGGCGAATTGACACCACCGGGGATGTGTTTGCAGGCTTCTTTGAAGAGGTGTTGGGAGGTAGATTGTTTATGCAGCTTTTTCATGGTCTAAATCAACATAGTTTTCATGGCTCATTGCCGCTCCATAGGCGATACAGGCAAGAATATCATCCCGTTCTAATTGAGGGTAATTTTCGAGAATGTTTTCGATAGTATCACCGGCTGCAAGATAATCAAGTATCAGGGAAACCCGTATCCGGTGTCCTTTGATGCATGGTTTTCCGAAGCAAATATTCGGGTTGACGGATATTCTTTCCAACAGAGGGTTCATGATAACGAAATTAGGCTATTAATTTTTCTCACAAATTTCCTTCAGCTTCTCATTCATCATCTCAAAACCTTTTCTGGTTTCGTTGTCTAACATTTTTCGAAAAAGGGGGATTAAAATTCCTTTGAAGTTTTCGGAATGTTTGAAAAGAGAGGTGCCGTTTAGATGCGGTTCGATTTGAAAAATATGTTCGCCATCAAATAATCCCGGAAACAATAAATGCCCCTGCCAGCGAAATTCTTTGTTTGGAATTACCCTTGTAATCGTTGGCTTAAGTGTCATTCCATTGGAACCGGGAGGTTCAATTTTGACCGTCACTTTTTCTCCTTCTTTCAGGTTGCCGGAAAATGAGCGGACTAACGGGTTCCATTCCGGATATTTTTTAAAATCAGTCAACTCATTCCAGATTTTTTCGGGCGTGGCATTGATGGAAATTTCGGTGTGCAGGTGTTTCATTTTTTATTTGAGTTGTAAATGTAATTTTAAATCATCGGGATTTCTGCGACTATCCCAGATTGTCAATATGTAAATTTCTTTTTCAAGAATTTAATAAATAATCAGGTAATCCCTCACAACTTTCACTCTTATATTTTCAATTTGAGTTGGACTGCCGGAATGAGGAAATTCAGCTAAATGCTTAATGGTAATTTTGAAAAGTTTTCGAAGTTTATTACTGTAAGCATCAGACTTATTACGTTTAATCCAATACAACAGTAATTATTTTCTATCAACAAGAGCAATTCTTGACCAGATTACTTTTCTCCGAGCCATTTGTCAATTTCTTGTTCCGCATCGTCATCAGATAGAAATTCACCTCTTTTAATTTGTTCCTGAGCTTCTTGTACGGTGGAAATTTGTTCATCGGTGAGTTTGTATATTTTATCCTGTTTTCCTGATTTTAAAATTTGATAAATCTCTTTTAATATATCATCATCATTAATTTCGTGAATCTGATTTATCAATTTCTTTTTCAATTCTGCGGTTGACATCTTGTTATCTATTACTGAAAGTTAATTAAACAGCATTATTTAAGCAGCCGTTGTTTCTATGCGATTGCTGCCATGCGAAGATAGACCAACGACAGTGGGTATTGTCAGGTAGTGCATTACTATTGTTGGTCTGTCAATCACGCATTGCAAGGCTTAGACAAACAAGGGCGAAAACGGCATTATTTCATTAACCTCAAAAAATCATACACAAAATAACTTGCAATCAAATCCGCGCCCGCGCGCTTGATGGCGGTGAGCATTTCGAGCATGGCTTTGTCGGCATCGAGCCAGCCTTTTTGCGCTGCAGCTTTCACCATCGCATATTCGCCTGACACATTGTATGCGGCAACCGGAACATGGACGCTGTCGCGCACCTGCCGGATGATGTCAAGATAAGCTAACGCGGGTTTCACCATCACGATGTCCGCGCCTTCTTCCACATCAGCCTGCGCTTCGCGAATGGCTTCGCGGTCGTTGGCGAAATCCATCTGGTAGGTTTTCTTGTCGCCAAAACCGGGCGCGGAGTCCAGCGCATCGCGGAATGGTCCATAAAAACAGGAAGCATACTTTGCGCTGTAAGCCATGATGCCGGTGTCATGAAAACCGCTTTGCTCCAATGCCTCCCGGATTTTCAGCACGCGGCCGTCCATCATGTCGGAAGGCGCTACGAAATCCGCGCCTGCCTTCGCATGACTGACAGACATTTCCGCTAACACTTTGATGGTAGCTTCATTCACAATTTGTTTGTTTTTTACAATGCCGTCATGCCCGTATTCGGAATACGGGTCGAGCGCGACATCCGTCATCACGCACAATTCAGGCACTGCCTGTTTGATTGCATTAACGGTGGTTTGCATCAGCCCTTTGGGATTGAGGGCTTCTTTGCCTTTGTTGTCTTTTTTGTTATCCGGCACTTTAACGAAAAGCAGCACACTTTTGATACCGTTTTCGTAGAGAAATTTCGCTTCCTTCACGGCAAGTTCCTGCGTGAAACGGTGATAGCCGGGTAATGATGGGATGGGTTCTTTTTTGTTTTTGCCTTCAATGACAAACAAAGGCGCGATGAAATCATTCACCGTAACCTGAGTTTCAGCAACTAAGGAACGGATGGCTTGGCTTTGGCGTAATCTGCGGGGGCGGGAGTTGGGGAACATTTTTATTTAGTCGTTTAGTTGCGGGTTAAATAGTCACGGGTCTGGTTTATAAAGGCGTATATGTTGTTTAAATTTAATTAATGTTTTAGAAAAATATTCAGCAAAACAATAGTACAATTATTCTCAAAAAAATAAACTTTGGTTTTATGCGAATTTTGAGGCTTTCTTTTTTTTATGGCAGATATTAAATTTATAAATTGATTAATGATGTATTTATTCATTAAATGAAAAATACTTTATTTTATATTAAAATATAAATCATCCTACTGACGATTTGACAAAAAGACCAAGTACCCATCAGACTGCCTGACTAAAATACTCACTCACCTTTTCAAAAACTGCCTGCACATCGGGTTTGTCGGCAATGATGACGGGGTTATCGGTCCAGCGTTTGGTTTCTTCGGCTGTGGTTCTGCCAATGGTGAAGCAGGGCAAGCCGTTGATTTCCTTGTTTACCGAAAAAAAACTTTTCACCGCGCTGGGGCTCATGAACACCAGCGCTTCAATTCCGTTGACGTCAATTTTATTTTTCAGCAAAATGGTGGTGTAGCATATCATTTCATTCACTTCCACCTTGTTGCGCGATAGCCATTCGGGCAAATCTTCGAGATGGTGTTCGGCACAGGGAAACAACACACGTTGAATGTTTTTATCCTGTAAAATAAGTTGTGCCAACTCAACCGCGTCATTTTTTTGCGGGATGAGCGGTTCGACCTCTAACAATGAGAGATGACGAGCCGTGGAGTCGCCAATGGCATAAAATTTTACCTGCGGCACTTTGATTTTTTCTTTCCATAATATTTCGCTGAACGCGCGCACCGCATTCTGACTGGTGAAGGCGACAGCGTCATATTCCATTTCATTGATTTGTGCTGCCAGCGCCTTGGTATCAGCGTGGAACTCGATGCGGATGACGGGATTGACTTCCACCTCCAAGCCCATTTTTTTGGCGAGATTAGCGGAAAGTTCATCCAACTCGCGGGTGACTAATATTTTTGGGGCTTTTAGTCTCATTTTAATTTATTAGAGCAGTTGCGTAAAATCATTCAATTAAACACTCTCAAATGAAGAAGGCAGGAGTTGGTCAAAATAAAGCGCATTTTTGAAACTGCACATAAAATTAACCTTCTCCTTTTAATAACTTTTCAGCTCCCTGTCGCATGGCGATTTCTGCCGATTTTTCACCTACATACATCGCTCTCTCGATAGTGTCGCTGAGTTTATTGGTAATTTTTTCCTTACCGTCAGGACTGAGGATTTCCGTCTTTAGGATAATTTCATTTTTATTCAAAATCGCTAATGCCGCCACTGCTGTTGAACAGCCTGCTTTTAATCCTTTCAAAAAAGTGCGTTCCGCCAATACCTGAAATGTTGTTTCCCTGTGATTGAGGCGCGGCAATATATTATTTGCAATAGCATCCTCTTTTTTTGCTACCGCTACAATCACGCCTTGAGCAGGCGCGGGCAGCATCCAGTTCAGTCGCTTGTGATTGACTTGAATGTTCAGTCGTTTCAGTCCCGCTGCCGCCATGAACATGCCATCCCAATTGCTTTCCTCTAATTTTTTTAAGCGGGTGTTCACATTGCCTCTTACCGGAACAAATTTGTCATGCGGGAAACGATGGAGCCACTGCGCTTTCCGCCTGACGCTGCCTGTGGCGATGATAGCTTCATATCCGTCAATTTCAGTAAAATCCTTCTCCCTCAAAACGATAAGGTCATGTGGGTCTTCGCGCTCGAAAACGCAAGCAATTATCAGGCGTTCGTCAATTTCAGTGGGAAGGTCTTTGAGGGAATGAACGCCTATATTTGCCCTGCCGTCCAATACCGCATCGTCAATGGCTTTGGTGAAAACGCCTGTGCTGCCGAGCGCGTTCACAGGAGTGTCAAGCGATAAATCTCCCGTGGATTTAATGAGTACCAATTGGCTGGTAATCCCAATGGAATTTAACTGTTTCCGAACCATTTCCGCTTGCCAGACGGCAAGCGCGCTGTCGCGGGTGGCGATTTTAATTACATTTATGTTCTTACTCATTCAAAATAATTCTTCGATTAGCTCGCTTTTGGTCTTGCCCAAATGTAATCCTATGTCATTTAATATTCCTGAAAGCGTACCCACTCTGATAGGATTGTGTCGGGGTATCGTGATATGATGTTCTCCATTAATTTTTGTAGTCAAACGAATGTGACTTCCCGCTTGCCGTGTTGCTTTATATCCAAGCGGTTTAAGGATTTTTAAAAAGTCATCGGCTGATAAGCTACGGGGTATTCTCATGCAACTAACTTAAAGACTTCATCTTTTACATAATGAATGCGTATCATTTCAGGCAGGTCTTTTTTTTCAAAATGACATTTGACTGCATCGGCAATCATAGATTTAATTTCCTCAAAAGTATCCGCTTCTGTAAAAATGGAATGTTCAAGCGCCCGAGCAGTGAAGCCTCCTTCGGGTGCATCTTCCACTATGAAAATAAGTTCTGTCATATTAAATATTGTATTTCAAAATTAATGAAAAAGAATTTTGTACTGCAGACAGACAAAACGTAAGGAATTTCGTCATTGAAAGGGAATGATTATTTTGAGCGTATGCCATTACCGAAGCAATCCCCTGCATATAGGGGATTGCTTCGTTCGTTCCTCGATCGAATGACGATAATTAATATTATGAAATCATCCAGTTTCTTCCTGCTTAACTAAATCATCGTATAAATCTTTCCATTCAGGATTAAATTTATTTATGAGCAATTCCTTTTTCTTTCTTGAACCGGCTTTTAATTGTTTTTCTCTCGCTATAGCTTCTTCAATATTGAAAAAATGCTCGTAGTAAACCAGTCTAAATAAATTGTACTTATAAGTGAAACTATTTCTGTCTTGCTTGTTTTTATGCTCCCAAATTCGATTTATTAAATCGGATGTTACACCGATATAGAGTGTTGTATTGTGTTCATTAGTAAGGATATAGATGCTTCCACCACGTTGCTTTGTGTAATATAAGCGTTCTTTTAAAAACAAAAAAACATGTGTCATTACGAGGGAAAGTTTGTTCTGAGCGTATGCCATTCCTGAAGCAATTCCCTGCATGGGGGATTGCTTCGTTCGTTCCTCACTCGCAATGACGGCTACAAATGGGGGGATTGCTTCACTCGTTCCTCGCTCGCAATG
>JBGTCY010000322.1:0-1739 GCA_041748615.1 Chitinophagales bacterium | reverse complement strand
TTCGCACACTGGCAATTGGCATGTCCATAAGAAATAATATTTTCGTGTGACTTAACAACATGAAGAGCCGTGTGAAGGGAGACTTTCACGCACGGTTCTGTGGGAAGGTGGGGGTGAGATTCCTTTGCCTGACCCGATTGGTGAAAATGTTTTTTTAATCATTATTCATCATAAAAAATCATCATCATCAGCGTTCCATTTTTTTTTCATCAACAATCGAAATCTTATGCAAATCACAACCGGTTATATCAGCCAATATTTAAACGGTACCCTTACCGGCAATGACGCGCTCGTCATCGAGCGACCGGCAAAAATTGAAGAGGCGCAAGCGCAGCATATCAGCTTTATCGCCAATCCTAAATATGAGCAATATGCACGTATGACAAAAGCAGGCGCATTGATTGTAAGCAAAGAATTTTCATCGCCTGTTGCGGAGGGTACAACGCTCATTCGCGTGGAGAACGCTTATGATGCGTTCAACAAATTACTGCAATTGTTTTTAAAACAATCTTCCGCCAAAACCGGCATTGAGCAACCTGCTTTTATCAGCACGTCCGCAAAGCTGGGGAAGGAAATTTATATTGGTGCGTTTAGCACTGTGGGTGAAAACTCACATATTGGCAACAACACCAAAATTCATCCCGGATGCCATCTTGGTGAAAATGTGCAAATCGGGGACAACGTCATTGTTTATGCGGGTGTGAAAATTTATCATGACTGTGTCATTGGAAATAACTGTATTATTCAGGCGGGAGCGGTGATTGGCAGTGATGGTTTTGGGTTTGTGCCCAAGCCGGATGGCACATTTGATAAAATTCCGCAAACCGGCAATGTGGTGATTGAAGACAATGTGGAGATTGGCGCGAATACTACGATTGACCGGGCGACACTCGGCTCCACGATTATCCGCAAAGGCGTGAAGCTCGATAACCAAATTCAGGTCGGACACAATGTAGAGATTGGCGAAAATACCGCCATTGCCGCGCAGACCGGTATCTCCGGCAGCACCAAAATCGGCAGTAACTGCCTCATTGCCGGTCAGGTAGGTTTTGTCGGACATCTCACGATTGCCAACGGTTCGCGCATCGGTGCGAAAAGCGGGGTAACAAAAAATGTGGAAACGGAAAAAAAGACCTGGCAGGGCGCGCCCATGATGGAGCACAAACAAAGTCTGAAAGTTCACGTTATTTACCGAAATTTGCCCGACCTTGAAAAAAGGGTATTTGAATTGGAGAGAAGTTTGAAGTCTAAAGTCTAAAGTTCAATGTTTAAAGTTATATGAACATTGGACTTTAAACTTTAAACATTAAACATTAAACTAACACCATGATTGATTACCAAAAGACTGTTAAAAAGCCCGTTTCTGTTTCAGGAGTTGGATTGCATACCGGGGAGGATGTAACGCTTACTTTTAAGCCAGCGCCTCCTAATCACGGCTATAAATTCAAACGTGTGGATGTGGAAGGTCAGCCCGTCATTAATGCCGATGCCGATTTGGTGGTGGATGTGTCGCGCGGAACTACGCTCGAACAAAATGGCGTGCGCGTTAGTACGGTTGAACACGCGCTGGCAGCTTTGGTCGGCTTGGGAATAGATAATGTGTTAATCGAATTGAACAGTCAGGAAGTACCGATTTTGGATGGAAGCGCTAAAGTTTTTCTGGAAGCGCTGATAGAAGCAGGCTTAGAGGAACAAGATGTTGAGCGGCATTATTTTGAACTCAAGGAAACCATTCAATA
>JBGTCY010000321.1:0-2003 GCA_041748615.1 Chitinophagales bacterium | reverse complement strand
TGACAAGATTGATGCTTACACCATCAAGGTCACGTTGGACGCGGAGCTGGATATAGACAATGACGTTTCAAAAAGTTTTATGGAACTCATATCCAAAAGTCTGAAAAAGCGCGAAGCTGCGAACCCCGTACGGTTAGTGATTGACCAGCAGATGCCAGCTGACCTCTTTGGATTTATTACCGAAAACCTGCAACTTGAAGAAGAAAATATTATTGCCGGAGCGCGATATCATAATTTCCGCGACTTCATCAAGTTTCCCGGATTTGGAATGAAAGAAGGAAAATACGCGCCAATCGCGCCTTTGTTCCACAAACATCTGAAACCCAACACCACCATCTTCGCCCAAATCAACAAGCAGGATATTTTAGTGCATTATCCCTATCATTCCTTTCATCACTTCATTGATTTTATCCGAGAAGCTGCTATTGACCCGAAAGTGAAATCTATTAAAATCACACTCTACCGTGTGGCGGAAGATTCCACGGTGGTGAACGCGCTGATAAACGCTATCCGCAATGGAAAAGATGTCACTGCTGTGCTGGAGTTGCAGGCGCGTTTTGATGAGCAAACCAACATTTACTGGGCGAATAAACTTGCGGATGAAGGCGCGAAAGTGATTTATGGCGTTAAGGGATTAAAAGTACATGCGAAACTGTGTTTAATTTCACGCAAGGAAGGCGGCAAATTAGTGCACTATGCGAACCTGGGAACCGGCAATTATAACGAAGAAACAGCCAGGATTTACAGCGACCATAGCCTTTTTACAGCCGACCCGCGCATTACCAAAGAGATTGATTCCATTTTCGGTTTTTTCAATAACAATCTTGAGTCGGGAAAATACAAAAATTTGATGGTGGCGCCATTTACCATGCGTAAGCGAATCATTAAACTCATCAACATCGAAATTAAAAATGCCAAAGCGGGAAAACCGGCTTACATGCTTTTAAAACTTAACAGCTTGGTTGACCCGGATATGATTAAGAAATTGTATGCAGCGGGCAAAGCGGGGGTAAAGATTAAAATCATCGTGCGCGGCATCTGTTCACTGATTCCCGCAAAAGAAGGATTAAGCGAAAACATCGAAGCAATTAGTATCGTGGACAAATTTTTGGAACATTCGCGTTTTTATATTTTCTGCAATGGCGGTGATGAAAAATATTATATCAGCTCGGCTGACTGGATGACGCGCAACCTTGACCACCGCAGCGAAGTGGCTTGTCCCATTTTCAATAAAGACCTGCAAAAAGAATTAAAAGATATTTTCGAGATTCAGTTCGCTGACAACGTGAAATCCCGCATCATTGACGGGGAGCACAAAAACAAATACGTAAAAAATAATAAGAAAAAACTCCGCGCGCAGGTGGAAAGCTACAATTACCTGAAACAGAAAAAAGCGGTTTCATCTGTTAAAAGTTGAATTCAGCCTGTTAGAATACCGAGACCGTTAATCCACAAGCTGTCCACGAATCCGCCATTTTAGTATTTATTTTTTGTTAATTTGTATAAAGGGTGCGCAGATTGTTTTATTTTCAACCATCATTCTGATTTTCATTTGATTTTAAGACTACAATATTCGTGAGATTCGCTTCTATTGACATCGGTTCTAACGCGGTACGGTTGCTGTTCGCAAACGTGTTTGAAGCCGGAGAACATTCCGTATTTAAAAAAGAATCGTTGGTGCGCGTGCCGGTCCGGTTAGGGCAGGATACATTTACCATCGGTGAAATCACCCTCGCCCGCGCTGAAAATTTATTCAAGACTTTGATCGCGTTTAAATACCTGATGGAAGTGAACGATGTTCAAAGCTATAAAGCCTGCGCCACTGCTGCCATCCGCGAGGCGCGCAATGGCGAAGCGCTCATCGCTGAAATTTATGAGCGAACGGGCATTGAAGTCGAAATCGCTTCCGGGCAAAGAGAAGCGGGCATCATCTATTCCAACCATGTGGAAGACCAGTTGGACCCCGGGAAAAATTATTTGTACATTGATGTTGGAGGAGGAAG
>JBGTCY010000320.1:0-15588 GCA_041748615.1 Chitinophagales bacterium | reverse complement strand
TCCTTCGTTCATCAATAAAAGCTGAGATAAAACGGCTTGCCGGTCGGCTGAATCCATCTGCCCAAACTGCTCTATGATTGTTTTGTGGTTTAGCATGTAGCAAAATTAAATATTATTGCTGATTTATTTAGAACTAAGCCTTTTTAAATAAATAAACAAATGACTTGTGAAGCATGACACACAATAACTTTTATGTTGACCTCCACTGCCACCCAACTTTAAAATCTTTTAACAGCGGGCATCCGCATCCAACCCGCAACATGTGGGAAAAGTTAGAACATCCTTATACCGATAACAGTCTGACCCGGCTTTTCAGAAGAAAATCCAACGCAATTGCCAAAGAATCACAGGCAAATCTTTACACGATGGTAAATGGCGGTGTTCGTGTGGCGGTTATTTCACTTTATCCGATGGAGAAAGGTTTTTTAAAATTCAGAGCGCTTCCAAATCTCATTTTTGGCTCTGAAAATGTGGACAGCGTTTTGGAACACATCACTGGAATCGCTTTGGAAAGAGTAACCGGCTTGCAGCAACAGGAAAATCATTATTTCCATGACCTCAATGAAGAGTACAATTATGTCTCTCAGGGACAAGGAGAAAGTCCGGACAAGCAATACAAATATAAAGTGGTCAGTAACTATGGACAATTGGATAAGATTCTGAAAAATGAACCTGACACAATCGCACTGATTCTATCAATTGAAGGCGGTCACGCGCTTGGCTGCGGAAATCCGGTTACCGAAAATATGACTCCTGATGAACTGAGAGAAGAATTAATGCGTAACATCCGCCAATTGAAATCATGGGAACATCCTCCTTTTTTCATGAACCTTGCGCATCATTTCTGGAACCAACTGACCGGTCACGCTCCAAGTATTCCATTTCCCTTTAATCAATTAATCAATCAGGAAAAAGGCATTAATAACGGAATCACGGACCTGGGATGGCTGGCATTAAATGAACTTTTAGGAAAACACAACGGGAAGCGTATTCTCATAGATACCAAACACATGAGTGTTGCCGCCCGCAAACAGTATTATGATTTTATTTCAAAATATAATCGCCTGAATCCGGGGGATAAGATTCCGGTCATCAGTAGTCATACGGGAGTGAATGGATTTGAAACACTTGATGATTCCATCAGGGTGAAAGACCACAACCGGAAAAGCAGGCGCAGTTTCCTGCATCGCAGAAGTATTAATATTTCAAACGAGGAAATCCGAATTATCCATGAATCAGGCGGGATTCTGGGCATCATGCTGGATAAAGGCAATCTTGCCGGTTTCAAAACATTACAACGTCTCAACTCCATTGAAAATGAAGCACAGAAAACTGAAGCATGGTGCGAAGTGATGTGGGCAAATATTTTTCAGACGGTGAAGGCGGTGGGACAAAAAACAGCCTGGGATATTATCGGTATCGGCACCGACTATGACGGAGGCATCTCACATGTGGACGTTTATAAAAACGCGGAAAGTTTTTCCAGCATGGAAAACGACCTGATTACTTACCTTGATAAAACTAAAATGAACCACAACCTTTGGCACGGTTATCAGCCCCATGAGTTGGTGAGTAAAATCATGCGTGAAAATTCAGTCAGATTTTTCAGAGAAAATTTTATCTGATTAACGTTTTCACAATAACATCAACCATTTCCTAAATCTGTTGTCAGATGTTAGATTTTAAACTTTAGATGTCAGACATTTTTGAGAATTCATTCTTGAAATACGCCTGACAGAGAAAATTCAGCCTGAATAAAGTCGAAGATAATTGACTCCTCCCCTGCTCTTCTAAATTATCAACATCGCATCGCCATACGTAAAGAACTTGTATTTGCTCTTCATCGCGGCTTTGTAGGCTTCCATTGTCAAATCATATCCCGCGAACGCGGCAACCATGATTAACAGGCTTGATTTGGGCAGATGAAAATTCGTAATCATCGCATTCGGAATACTGAATTCGTGGGGCGGATGAATAAAAAGGTTCGTCCAGCCTTCCATCGGTTTCATGTATTTATCCGCGGAAACTGCCGTTTCAATGGAGCGCATGGCGGTTGTTCCCACCGCGCAAATATTTTTCTTTTTGTCCTTCGCTTCATTGACAATCTTCACGGCTTTATTATCCACCTTGAAATATTCAGCATCCATTTTATGTTTGGAAAGGTCTTCCACATCAATGGAACGGAAAGTGCCCAGCCCGATATGTAATGTAATTTCCGCGAACTCCACCCCTTTGATTTGCATGCGTTTCATTAACTCTTTGCTGAAATGCAAACCGGCTGTAGGCGCTGCGACCGCTCCTTCTTCATTGGCAAAAATGGTCTGGTAACGCTCCTGATCGAGCGGTTCCGGTTTTCTCTTAATATATTTCGGAAGCGGAGTTTCACCCATTGAATAAAGATGATTCTTAAAAGCATCCGGGTCGCCTTCATGTAAAAAACGGATGGTTCTGCCGCGCGAAGTGGTGTTGTCCACGACTTCAGCCACCAACTCGTTATCTTCTCCAAAATATAATTTATTGCCTACGCGAATTTTCCGGGCAGGGTCCACAAGCACATCCCATAACTTCATTTCATGATTCAACTCGCGCAACAAGAACACTTCAATCTTCGCCCCGGTTTTCTCTTTTCTTCCATATAATCTTGCCGGAAAAACCTTCGTATTGTTCACGACCATCACATCCCCGTCATCGAAATAATTGATAATATCTTTAAAATGCTTGTTTTCAAACTTGCCGGTCTTTCGATTCACCACCATTAATTTACATTCGTCCCTGTTTTTAGAAGGGTACTGAGCAAGCAGTTCATTCGGTAATTCGTAATCAAATTGGGATAGTTTCATAAAGTGGGTTTAAAATTGAAGCGGCAAAAATACACTATTTAATTTTTTTTTTACAATTTGACGGATAGAAGGCTGTAAGACTGGTTGAACAATTGCCATTCCGGCTTTATGCCGGAATCACCTCCTGATTGCAATGATGGGTTGAAAAAGGAAATCAGTTCAATGTGCCGTTTATTTCGGCTGATAAATCTCTTTTGCCTCCCGATACACCGTGGCTTTATCCAAAGTCATGGTTTTGGTTTTTTCATTAACAAACAACTCCATCTGGTCGGTTGAATGCGGGTGACCGGGTTTGTTGGCTGCTCCAAACGGGCTGATGGATTCTATCTGTGGTCCGTCTTTGGTGAATTTCACTAACTGAATATAGGATTCACCTACCCATAGTTTATAGCGACCATTCTCAACCGGCTGGCTATATGCAGCTTTGATGGCATCCGGAAAACCGCCCACGGGATACTCTTTATCACCACGCATCAGCAGTTGCACCTTTCCAAGTGGCACATCAATGGTTCCGAAGTGCTCCAGCATTTCTTTTTTGGCTTTTCGCAGACAACGGACAAACATTTCCTCTCTTGCCACAGCATCCACATCATAGGTATGAAAGCGTTTGGTGGATTCTTTCAGCAGGTTCATAAAAATATACAGGGAAATAGCAGCGTCTTCATTGTCAGTGGAAGCAATCCTGTTCCATCGGTGCATTTTTTCCAGCACATCGGCAATGTCCGGATATTTCACGGGATTGATTTCTTTCATCGCGTTGATATCAATGTCATTAATGAAAATCATGCTGTCGGGCATCCGCGCGTCATATTTTATTTTCAAAAAATCATTCCAATCAATCAGCTTGCCTTCATATTCCTGCATCATTTCCATGAATCGAATACTTCGATTGGTTTTGAAGGTAATGCAAAAGCCGGTGTTTGGGTCGCAGGTCGCGGTATCAATATCAGACTCAACACAGGTTGCTTCAAACGGTGAGTTGTTGACATTATAAATGTATCCGCAATCGGGATTGAGCAACTGGGGCAAGGCGTTCACCGGGTAATAAGAACCCCACAACGTAGCGGAAGTATCGCCCGGCACAACCCTTTTCCAATTATAACCGGGTGTACGTTCCGGAATGAGTCCGTTGCTTAACATGTAAATCGTGTCATACTTATCGGCATACACGATGGTCATGCGCGCCATTCCCTGCATGTCAAGGATGTTTCTGAACTCAGTGAAGTTGGTGGCTTTGTTCATGTGATACCATTGCTCCGGGGCGTGTATCACTTCGTTTGCTGCGATTTTCACGGAATAAACGCCATTATCGGTTTTCAGCGTAGCGCCATATTTGCTCCACCAGATTTTTTTCTTTACCGGCAGCTTGAGCGGAAACTTGTCAAAAAGTTTCACCACCAACTTCGCTTTGCTTTCTTCAAGTTCGAGCCACTCTCCGTCAAATTTGTATTTGTTCTTTTCAGTGGGGTGCATGGTGAGCTTAAAAACATCCACCGGGTCAAACGGGTTGACTGTGTGCGCCCAGCCTAAATGCTCGTTGGTGCCATGCAGAATTGAAACACTGCCGTGAAACAATCCTCCAACGATGTTCCACCCTTCTTCACTGCACAGGTGCGCCTCATACCATGACAAAGGTCCCTCAATCGGTTGATGTGAATTGATGGCTAAATAAGTGTTTCCGTCAGCAGTGATATTGGAGTTAAAGGCAAAAGCGTTCGAGCCGATACCACGAAAACGGTCATCGGCATCATTGATTTCACCGGTGAGGATTTTGCGGAGCGGCTCATCTAATTGCGACATCAAAGCCATCGCCAGCACATATCCTTTCGCCATATCTTTTGAAGTGACCGGAAATGCTTTTTTCACCAGCACTTCCTTTTTGTGCAGTTCGGCATAGCGGTTCACCCCGCTCGCGTAAGCTTCCATGATTTTTCTGAATCCTTCCGAAAAGGAGGTTTCAAATTTCTCTTCAACCACATCGCTGATGCGCATGAGTTGATTCACATAATCAATGATAGCTCCGTCTTTTCCCATGTATCTGCCCAGCATCGCTTTCCCGGCAAGCAATCCCCATTGCAGGGTTTCAAAATCATCTTCACAGGTCGCCCATGCCAACCCGTAAGCGACTTCAACATCGGTTTTTGCAAAGATGTGCGGCACACCAAAAACATCTCTTACAATGTCAATTTTGGAGGGGTCAATATTTATTTGTGAAAAAGAAGTGTGCGAAGTGAAAGTAAAAAGAATCAGAATTACTGGAAGAAAGATGCCTGAGAATGAATGATGAAGGATTTTAAATTTTAGATGGTAGATGTTAGATTTTAGAGTGGAGATTTTTGATTGATTCTTGAAATCGGGATTTTGATATACTGCTTTTTTCATTCTTAAAATCAGGTTTTTTTTTAAATAAAAATGATTATTCCTTACTTCAATTATAAAGCGTCTTTTTCAGCGTAGGGTACGTTGTTGGGGTGATAAATCTTTTTGGCGTTTTTAAAAATGGTTGCCTTGTCCATCGTGAGCGTTTTGGTTTGTTGTTTTGAATACAGTGACATCTGGTCATTGAAATGCGGACTGTCAGGATTGGAAGAAGTACCGTAAGGATGCAATGATTCAATTCTTACCGGACCGTTTTTGTCATAAGCGACAAACATGGTGTAAGAATCCCCAATCCAGCCGACAAAGCGCCCGTCTTTCGCGGGCTTGGAATATGCCGCTGCCAATACATCCGGAAAACCGGGCATGGGCAAATCAAGAGCGCCCCTTCGAATGCGTTGCATTTCGGCAAGCGGCACTTCAATCGTTCCGAAATACTTTAATAAATAATCCTTTGTATAGCGCAGCGCGTCCACATACATTTCATCATCCACATACATCCCTTCGCCAAAAACGCTGCTGCCGTATTTTTTAATTTTAAAAATATATTCAAGCATTGGGAGCATCACCGATGCGGGCTTACTGTCGGCTGTCGCTTTTTTATCCCATGATTTCACTAATCTTAAAATATCCGCCACCTCAGGATATAACGATTCATCCAACTCAAACAGATTCTGCATGGATGAAATAAAAGCGCTGCTTTGAGGCAATTCCTTATCAAATTTGATGGTTTTCATATCCTCAAAACTCAGCACCGGATATTGATTGATTAACTCAATAAAGCGTTCACTCCGGTTGGTGTTGTGTTTAATAAAACCCATGTTGTCGGGATAAACCGAAGGAATGTTCCAGTCAGAGCAAGTCGCTTCCGCGAAAGTATTGTTCATGTTATATACATATCCGCATTCAGGGTTGTGTATTTGCGGCAGCAAATCAACAGGGTACCATTCATTCCAAACAGTTTGAGAAGTGTTGCCGGGCAACACGCCACACCAGTCCATCGAAGTGTCACGCACCGGCACCATGCCGTTGTCAATGAAAAATATATTATCGTTTTTGTCGGCATAAGTGATGGTGTATTTCGGCATGGCATTCATCTTCAACGCCTCTTTGAACTCATAAAAATTGGTGGCTTTATTCATGCGATACCATTGTTCGGGTGCGCGCACCTCCATCAAAGCCGGGTATCTCAATGCGAAGAAATCTCCGCTTTTTGATTTGATTACCGGACCATGCACACTCCAATAAGTACTTTTTTTCACCGGCAGTTTAAACATCCATTTTTTCAGTTTTACGTTCAGCTTCACCGGGCGTTCTTCCAACGCTAACCATTCATCATCAAACTGATACATGAGTTTATTTTTCGGGTGCATTTCCAATCGGTAAACATCTACCGAATTGATGTTGTTTGAAGTGTGCGCCCAGCCGAGATGCCGGTTCGTGCCCAGGTAGATGCTTGTGCCGCCAGGAAACAACGCCCCGATAATATCCAACCCTTCTTCGCTCACCAAGTGGGCTTCATACCATGAAAAATGACCTTCCATCGGTTGATGCGGATTAATGCACAAATACGTCAGCCCGTCATCCGTGATGGTGGAACTGTAAGCCATCGCGTTGGAACCTGCCGCTTCGTTCATATCGAATTTCCCTTCAACGATGTCCTGGATTTTCTTATGGACATTGGAATTAAACGCCAGCGACACGAAGTAGGCTCTTGAAATATCCCGCGCATCAAGCGGAAACAGCTTTTTCAGCAGCACTTTTTCCTCGAACATTTCGGCATAATCATTCAAGCCGGCTGCATAGCCTTCAAGGTATTCAATGAATTCGGGCGAGTAAGTAAGAAACTTTTCATCTATCAGTTTTTCTGTTCCGATGGCATGATGAAAAAAATCAATGATGGCACCATCTTTTCCTTTGTGAATTCCCATCAGCCCTTTCGCGCTGAGAAAAGTTTCCTGCACAATCGGGAAATTATCCTCGCAAGAAACCCATGCCAGCCCGTAAGCCACATCAGGGTCGGTTTTGCCGTAAATATGCGGCACTCCCCACTCATCTCTCACGATGGTGACATTCGAGGCATAGTCGGTTTTGTTTTTCTCATTTTCCTGTTTCGCATTTTTTTCCGCTGACACTGACGCGGCAATCAACATCAACCCCAGGCTAAGGCTCAATGTTCTTAAAGAAATTTTCATAAACTATGATTAGAAATTAAAAATTAACAAGGGATTACCGCGGTCCGCAGAGAGTATAAAAGAGCGCACCGGAATTCTTAAAAACACGGCTCAGATTTTTTCAAAAAAGACGGTTTTCTCACGTCCTTCAAGGAAAAAACCCTTCACTTCCTCGTTCTTATAATTTATGGTGATTCTGAGGTCTTTGTTTTTGTTCGTGAAACGCTGACCTGAATCCCGTTCCAACTCCATCGTTTGATGGTCTTCATCATCTTCCATCAACAACATATCATCCAACCATTTCAGGCTGTAGGTTCTGCCGGTTTTGCTTTTATACTTTCCCTCCACCACCACATTGCTGTAATCGAAATTGGGGTTGGGCTGATGCTCTCTGATGAGCGCCAGCTTCGACAAAGATTGAGGCCATTCAATTCCGCTTTCTTTTTTACCCTGGCGAATGATGATGGTGTTGTCGTTCGGATTAACATACACAACCTGTCCGCGAAAACCGCCCGCGAAAAAATCATTATCCGAATAACCGATTTCACGGGGATAGGTATCTAACCACCAGCAAAACGAATATTTTTCAGAACTGCCCTGCACACATTTCGCCTCGCGTGATTCCAGCACCCATGCTTCCGGGACTATCTGTTTGCCATTCCAATTCCCATTATTCAGATAAAGCCTGCCCAACTTCGCCAAATCCACCGCGGAAATGGACATGCCTCCATACATTTTCGCCATCCCTTTGTCTTTATCCATAATGATTTTAGCATCATACTCCATCCCCAGCGGCTCCCAAATCTTTTCCTGAAGATATTCATGCACTTTTTTCCCGGTAGCTTTTTCAAGACATCTGCCCAAAATCTGGGTTGACATGCTGCTGTAGGCAAACTTGGTTCCCGGCTCATGTTTCTGTTTCACCTTACCCATCAATTTATCCTGGTCATTAGTATAATAGAGGTTCATCAGTTTGCCCAGCGTTTTATAATCCGAAAATGCAAGTCCTGATGTCATTTGCAACAAATGATTCACCGTGATATGCTCCCTGCCCCTGCGCTTGAATTCCGGCAAATAGTCGGAAACCGGCTGATGAATATCCTGAATCAAACCCTCGCTCACCGCGATGCCCGTTAAGATAGAAATCACGGATTTTGACACCGAAAAAACCTGCGAGAGGTCATCCCTGGTGTAGCCGTTAAAATAATTCTCATAGATGATGATGTCATCTTTCACCACCAAAAAAGAAGTTGTGCTGGTGGCGGTCAGAAAATCTTCCAAAGAAGTGTTTTCTCCCGGATTTTTACCGATTGTCCATAAAAACGGGGGCGGCAGCGTCTGATTTTCCGTTTTCTCAAAAACAAAAGCCTCATCAGGCTTCATGATTGTTTCAGTCGGAAAACGATGCACATCTTCAATGTTCGGCACCTGATATTTAATGATTTTCAGGGCAGCGGAACAACCGGATAAAAACAAGGAGGCAGTCAGGATAACTAAATAAGTAAATTTTGGATTCATTGAGCGGGTGATGCGGTAAAAAGATTACATAAAAAACACTAACAACAGATAGACTTGATAAAAGTCAAGATAGTTGCAAAGGGTTTCATTTTTTTTAAAAAAAACTTTGTGAGTGCTAAAATCAAGGGTGATTTGGTGCTTGCTATCGTATGACTATGCCTTGCTTTGATTGGTAGCGTCCCGCGATTGTGGTTTCTAACCTTCGGGGGTGGTGGGGGAGTTTAATGTTTAAAGTTTGAAGTCCACAGTCCACAGACTATGGACTATGGACAATCGACTATGGACAATCGACTATGGACTATGGACAATTCACGAAGCGCACAAGCAGGCTTTCGCTCCATGCAATCGCCTCAATGCTTGCGCGAGTACCGGAAAGGGACGGGGAGAGGCTCTCACACTCCCGCACGTGCGGGATACATGCGGGTCTCGCATACAGCGGTTCGCCAGGTTGCAACTGCACTTGGCTCTCTGACTTCAATCAAAATTTAAATGAGAGCAATACAGTTAGTAAAGATATAGACGAACCGCTCTTAACGAAAGGTGACTACATTATCAGCTACTCATCAGTCAGCAGCGAAACAATGGCAATAAAAATTTTAAGTGAAGTCAAATCTAAAGGCTACAACAATTCCGGTTATTATTACATTCCAGACTATGATCCATCGGGAAAGCAACTGTTCAAAGTCTATATTGGGCCATTTTCATCTTTGGAATCATCGCAGATTACCTTGACCAAAATAAAAGCATTAAGCCCCGGAGCCTACGCTTATAAACTTTAACTTCACTTGGATTAATTAAATTTGGAAGAAATTTAAGCTATGACATTCGAGCATATCACAAGCAACTCGGGGGTACTTGGAGGCAAACCGATTATTAAAGGGACACGCATTAGCGTTGATTTTATTCTGCAACTGATTGCCTCTGGCGCAACGATTGACGACATCGTGAAGAAATACCCACACCTGAAACGGGAGGCGGTGGTGGAGGCGGTGTTGTATGCAGGCAGAGTGGTGAGCAACGAAATCCTGATTGACCTGCGCAACGTGGCATGATTTGGCGCACACTGAAATATCTTGCCGATGAGAACATTGACCCGGAAGTAATTGATTTCTTCGTCAAAGACGGGTACGATTTCCGAAATGTCTTTCAGGAGCAATTACAGTCAACTGACGACAGAGCCATCATCCAGAAAGCCAAAGCCCTTGACCGAATCATTATTACTCACGATACTGACTTTGGACATATCATTTTTACGGAGCGCGTTCCGTTTACCGGAATCATCTACCTTCAACCGGGACACATCGAATCGCAGTTTACAATTCAATCTTTGCAACAACTGTTCGGTTCTGACATTGAACTGATACAGCCGTTTATAGTTGTAGCCGAACATAAGCGGAACGAGATTAAAATACGAGTGCGTAATTCGATTTTGCTGAAATAGCCAACGCGCAGGTGAAAGCACATTTGCAAGCTCGCTCAAAGCCCACACACAAACCACCGCTTGCAAAAGAGCTTCCACTTCTGCAATCGCAGAAATTAAAAAAAAAACTGCCATTCAAAAAAATAAAACTTCGCTGACGCGCAAGCCACCACGAACACCAACATTTGTCCCGTCTAACAACGGACTACCTTACAACCGGACTTTTTGATAACTTGGAGGGAGAAAGGGCATTTCGCCAATCGAGTAGCCCGCCCCGCCACCTGTCGGTGACAGGGAGAGGCTCTCACACCAAAAATTGTGGAGCTACTTTTCGGTAGTAGTCGAGTATTGGTTCATAGCCGCGTTGTTGCAGCCTTTTCACGGTGATGGTGGTGGTCCCTCGCGCATAGCCCAAGTTTGCCCCCTTGCCTTTCGCGCTGGATAACTTGTGCTCACTCCCGCCACTACGGGATAAGTTTTTAACTTACCCGCTTAATATTCAACATGCGCACAAGCAGGCATACAGACCGGGCAATCGCTTCAATGCTTGCGCGAGTACCGGAGATTAACGATTTACGATTAACGATTTACTATGGACTATCGTCTATGGACTATGGACAATTCACGAAGCGCACAAGCAGGCTTTCGCTCCATGCAATCGCCTCAATGCTTGCGCGAGTACCGGAGACTATGGACTATGGACTATCGTCTATGGACTATGGACAATTCACGAAGCGCACAAGCAGGCTTCCCCTCTATGCAATCGCCTCAATGCTTGCGCGAGCAAAACTGTGGTCTTTCGTCTGTGGACTAAAGCGAGGCGTGTACATTTCCAGGGGGATGCCGTCCCGATAACAAATCGGGAGGCAAAACTTTAAACATCAGACTTTAAACTCAAAACACCTCCAACGGGAATGAAATTTGATAGCTTTATGAAGAGTTATGAGTGACAAGCCCACCAAATCAGCCCGGTTTAAATTGAAACTATTCACAGGGATATTTTTCGCCCTGGCAGCCGTGAGCGCGGTGGCGTTGCTCTCCTACAACAGCGTTTCGAAACTTGTGAACGCGCTGCATGAAGAAGCGAAACCCAACCGGAAACTGATTTTATTGAATGAAATCATGTCAGACCTTTCAAGTGCTGAAAGCAGTGTGCGCACTTACACCATCACGCATAATGCCGCGTTTCTGGCGCCTTATCAATACGCGGTAGCGTCCATCGAAGATAAATTGGAACAGCTTTCTTCAATGAATAAAGATGCAGGGCAAATAGAAAGATTGGACAGCATCAGCGCGCTGATTAGTAAAAAATACAGCGTGTTTAATGAACTCATTTTACTGCGGCAAGATGACCGCGTGGAAGATGTATTGAATAAAATCATCAAAAAGCTGAATGTTCGCGAGGAAAAATCCGTCACGGAAGTGCAACAGGAAAAAATATCAAAGCTGAAAGAATTGTTCCGCTCAAAAAAAGAGAAAGAGCCTGAAAAACCACCGGTACCTCAAAAAAATGAAATTGACGACCTTCAGAAAATGGTGACGCGACTCAAGCGTGAAGAATTTGAAAAAACAGAAACGTCAAGAAACCGTGAACTGGAACTCACGATTAAAGATGTTGAAATCATGCATGAAATCAGGATGAAGATAGATGAATACTCGAGTTTTGAAATTTCACTTTCAAAAATTCGCGCTGAAAAAGCCGAAAAACTCGCGGACACCGCCACTGCCATTATCACAGTAATCGCCATCAGCGCGTTTATTTTGGTGTTATCCCTCGCGTTTTTGGTTGTTTCATTTGTAAACAGAACCATCCGGTATAATAAAGAATTAAAAGAGTCAAAAATACAGACCGAAAAACTCGCGCAGGCAAAAGAAGAGTTTTTAGCCACGATGAGTCATGAAATCAGGACTCCGATGAACGCCATTCTCGGATTCAGCGAGCAATTGGAAAAAACAAGACTTGACACGAGGCAACAACTCTACACTGCAACAATGAAGGATTCCATTGAACACCTGCTGGTTGTCGTGAATGACATTCTCGATTTCTCCAAAATCGAGAGTGGAAAATTCAGTTTTGAGAAAACAGGATTCATGCCGGTGGAAATCATTAATGGAGTAACTGAATCTTTCAGGAAAATCGCTCAGGAAAAAAATTTGTCGCTCAGGTTTGAAGCGGATGAGAGCCTTCCCGATATTTTAGTGGGCGACCCGCACCGGTTGAAGCAGATTCTTTATAACCTGATTGGTAACGCTGTTAAATTCACGGAGGAAGGCGAAGTTTCAATCAAAGCGCACTCCACTCTTAGAAGCGAAAATTTCACGGAACTGAAAGTGGAAGTGGCGGATACGGGCATCGGGATTCCCGCTGAAAAAATCAAACACATTTTCGAAAACTTCTACCAATCAGATTCAAGCACCACCCGAAAATACGGGGGAACCGGGTTGGGATTAGGCATCACTAAAAAGTTAGTCGAGTTGCAAAAAGGAACCCTGCAAGTGAAAAGCAAACCGGGCGATGGTAGCGTTTTTACATTTACCATTCCGTATTCCATCGGCACAGAAATCAACCTTGAAAATCACCCTACCCTTCCCGCGGACCCATCCGGTTTGTTTGATAACATCTCCGCTTTGATTGTGGATGATGAAGACTATAACCGCCTGCTGCTTGAAACGATATTAAACCGCTGGGGAATTAAAGTTCAAGCTTGCGAGAACGGCAAAGAAGCGCTTGAAGCAATCGAAAAAAATAACTTTCAAATCGTGTTGATGGATGTCAGAATGCCGGAAATGAACGGGCTTGAAGCCACAAAAATCATCCGTCAGAAAAAAGATACCGCAAAATCGCAGGTGCCGGTTCTCGCGCTCACCGCGGGCAGCAGCGAAGAGGATATCCGGCAATGCAAGGCGGCAGGCATGAATGATTTTCTCACAAAACCATTCAGGGAAATTGAGTTATTTGAAAAAATATGTTCGCTTCTAAGAATAGAATACAACCTCCTGCATCAAAAGAATACGACCGGCTCACATTCCGAAGCATCAAATACAGAAAAAATATTTGACCTGACTGAATTAAAAAGATTAGGTGATGGTGATGAAAATTTTGTGAATGACATGCTCAAAGTGTTTATTGAAAACACGCATGACGGGATGAAAAAAATGAAAGAAGCAATCGAAAATAATGACTGGGATAAAGCGGGAATGCAGGCGCATCGCCTCGCGGCTCCGCATCGCCACCTCGGAATGAAAGCGATAGTTAAAATCCTGAAAACCATTGAGCGCGATTCCCAAATCACTGAAAAACAAGAAACAATACCCGAGCTGTATGCGACATTAAAAAATGAAGTAACCCCTGCATTAGAACTGCTTCAGAAGGAAATTAAAGCGTAAAATTTATCAGGAACTTACCTGTATTCAAATTGACGCTGTAAACAACAGGTCAATGTTGGTGTATTTCAGATTAAACTTGTCACTCAAATATTTATTGGTCAAGCTGCCCCGGAAAATATAAACTCCGTGACGGGAACCTACATCATAATGCAGATACTTTTCCAATCCTCCGTATTCGCACGCTTTCAGCAATCTTGAGTAAAGGATGTTGCTAATCGAATAAGAAGCGACTCTTGAAACCCGCGAAGCGATGTTGGGTACGCAATAGTGAATGACATCATACTTCCGGTAAGTTGGTTTTTGGTGTGTGGTGACTTCGGAAGTTTCAAACACGCCACCCTGGTCAATACTGACATCAATGATTACCGCTCCTTTTTTCATTTGCGACACCATTTCTTCCGTCACGATAACGGGCGACCTGCCTAACTCAGAGTGAATCGCGCCCACTACTACATCTGCTGAGCTGATTTCACGCAACAAGACATCGGGATAAATACTTGAAGTATAAATTCTTGTGCCGATATTATTTTGAAGACGCATCAGTTTGTAAATATTATTATCAAACACTTTCACATTGGCTCCCAAGCCGAGCGCTGTCCGAGTGGCAAACTCACCCACCACGCCCGCTCCAAGAATCACAACCTTAGCCGGAGGTACACCGGAAATGCCGCCCAGCAAAATACCTTGCCCGTTTTCGACATTACTTAAATATTCGGCAGCGATAATAATCACCACGCTTCCCGCGATTTCACTCATCGAACGCACGAAAGGAAAAGTGCCCGCCTCATCTTTCATATATTCAATCGCGAGGGCGGTAATTTTTTTGTTCATCAGTTTAATAATGTAATCATCACTGATGGTGGGCAGGTGAATGGGCGAAATCAAAATCTGGTGCATTTTCAGCAACCCGATTTCCTCTTCTGAAAGTGGCGCTACTTTCAAGATAATTTCCGCTTCAAAAACTTTTTCATGGTCATACACGATTTCGGCTCCCGCATCGGAATAATCGCGGTCTTTAAAATGTGCGCCATCTCCGGCTTTTGATTCAATCAATATCCGGTGTCCGTTGGAAACGAGGATGTTCACCGACTCGGGCGTGAGTGCTACCCGCTGTTCCTGAAAGAGTTTTTCCTTCGGAATGCCGATGAATAATTTACTTGTTTTATGTTTCAGTTGCGCGGGTGATTCTTTGGTCGCGAGTCCGAAGGCGACCTCATAACCCGAAAATGAAGATGATACCGGTTTTTGTGACATGGGATTTATAATTCAATAATAAGATTTCTTGATTGTTCATTCGTTTTTGAAAGCCACACTTTTACGGCTTCCTTCGGTAAAATTTCTTCTATGCGCTCGGGCCATTCCACAAAGCAATAGCTGTTCTTAGAATAAAAATACTCTTCCGCACCGAGGTTGAGCGCTTCATCCAGGTTTTTGATGCGGTAAAAATCCATGTGATAAATCACAGGGGTAGAACCGGCTTCTTCAGAGGGGATGCGATATTCGTTCACGATAGAATAAGTTGGGCTTGAGATGGTGTCGGTACAGCCAAGTTCCTTGCAAACTGCTTTAATGAAAGTGGTCTTGCCTGCGCCAAGTTCCCCGTAAAATGCGAAAAAAAAACGATTTCTACAAAGTTCGAGAAATGTTTTTGCGGCAGCGTCAATCTGCGAAAGGGAAGTTATGGCTATTACTGTTTGACGGGACATCGTGTGCGCTTGGGTTTCAGGGAGGTTTTGTTGAAGATTCAGCGGAAATCATTCATTTCAAAATTCAACATAAACTTTGGACTTTGAAAATTTAGCGCTGATTATTTTGTGGTATAAACCGCAAACGGGATGATGACTTCTTCCAAAGAAACTCCGCCATGCTGAAA
>JBGTCY010000319.1:0-8112 GCA_041748615.1 Chitinophagales bacterium | reverse complement strand
TGTATTTACAAAGAAAAATGTCATAGTCATCAGCGCTGACGACTCTTTCATTTCCAAAATGGGCGATACTGTCAAACATCCCCGTCACATATACAAAGCCCGCGTTATCAATGCCGATATCAAATCCAATGTCGAGCAAATTACCGCCTTCGCTCAGCGCCCATTCGCACTTGAAGGTTGAGTCATATTTGGCGACAAACACATCATTGTATCCTTTCGCCCTCACATAAAAATCTCCGAAATAGGCTTCATCTAAAAAATAACCGGTGATGTAAATGCTTTTGTCCTTATCCAACGTGAGCGCGTAAGCCGCGTCATTAAAAGGACCTCCGATGCGATGCGCCCAAACGTTGTTTCCGGTGGATGAATATTTGGCGACAAAAATATCGGAGCTTAAACCATCCGCGTTCAACACGGTAGAACTGTTGGTGAGTTGCGCGTCATAATAAAAAAATCCGGTGATGTAGGCGCTGGAAGATGAATCAACGGCTAAGCCAAAACTTTTATCCAATCCGAAACCGCCCAGTCCCTGCACCCAGTGGCAATTCCCGGATGAATCATATTTCGCGATGAAAACATCCGTTGAACCACGGCTGTCAATAATCTGGCTTCCGAAAAACGCTCTACTGGAAAAATGTCCGGTGATGTAAATGTTATTAAGTACATCCACTTTGAGGTTGAAGCCCCTGTCTTCGCCCTGTCCGCCCGCTTTTTTCACCCAAATTAAACTGCCTTCAGAAGAATACTTCGCGATGAAAATATCGTTGTTGCCATTCGAATTCAATGAGAAAAAATTACCCGGTTCTCCGAAGGTGGCGGATTGGTTGAAATAGCCGGTGATGTAAACATTGCCTTTGGAATCGGTATCTACGCCATAGCCGGCATCATTCTGCGGACCGCCCGCGTTGCGTATCCACAACAAATCTCCCTGCGGATTATACTTCGCTAAAAAAACATCAAAGATGCCGTTGCCTTGTAAAAGCTGACCGGAGAACAACGCTTCTCCGGCAAAATAGCCTGTCACATAAAGATTACCTTCTAAGTCAGTAGCCACCTTTTCACCCACATCCTGCCCGATGCCGCTGCCGCTACGCACCCATTCAAAAGACTGCGCGGATAAATGAAATTGTATGCAGGAAAACAGCAGGAAAAACAGCAACCGGCTCATCATGCGCAAGTTAGCATAAACACAGCCGGAATGCAGGATAGCCGCCACGAAAAAGGAAATCCCCGATTAGAGTTTACTGATTTCGAAAATCAGCGAAGCATAGAGCAGTCTTCCAATCAGCGGTGAACCGAAGGCTGTACGGAAACGGTCATTCAATAAGTTGGAACCGCCCACGGCTACAGTCGTGTACTTATCCTTGAATTCATAATTCAACTGAGCGTCCAGCGTGTAGAAAGCCGGAATCTGACCATCGCCAAACGGGCTTTGCCAGAAGTAAGTATCAGACCACCTGAAGTTGGAACTGAAACCTAATCCTTTCCAGATTGCCTTGCCCTGCAATCCGATGTTGAATTTATGCATCGGTGTGTTGAAGCCCGGAATCAGGTCGTCATCAAAAGCGCCATCATTGATGTCCGTGTAGGTGTAATTGCCTTTGAATGTGATGCCTCTGCCGAAGTAATATGAAAGACCGATACTGTAGCCCCAGGTTTTCACGGTACTTTCAGAGTTTACCGGAATTTGTTTTAAAGAATAATCCTGGGTAATCACGTCATTCAACCCTGATTCTTCCCCGGCAACGCCCGCTGACGGCTCAACCACTCTTACGTCACCAATAAAGTTGGTGTACCAGTTGTAATAAAAATTGAAATCAATATAAAGCACATTGTTATGAACTGTTCTGTATCCGAATTCAATGGTGCGTACCCGTTCAGGCACTAAAGGTTTAATGGTAATATCTTTCAACAATTCAGAACGGAATTGAATAGAATCTTCCAAAATCGTCCGGAAGGTATCCACAGAATTGAGCGTGTAAACCCTGTCATATCCATCCCTGTTTCCAATCAGCGTAATCGGACCTAAATCCAATAAGATAAACTGGTCTTGCAAAGTCGGCAAGCGGTAAGCGGATTGCCCTGAAACTCTGAGGGTATGATTTTTCTGTGTGTAAACAATTGAACCTCTCGGAGAAACCTGCGGGTCAAAGTTGGTGTATTTATCTAAACGCATGGAAACGCTGAAGCGGAGTTTGTCATTCAGAATCTTTTTGGTTGCCTGGCCGAAAACACCGACTTCATGCGTGCGAATCTGGCGGTATTCCCCATCCGGATTGTTCCTGCCGTCAGCTAATGTATCCGCTGGATTCAGCAGGGTATCGCTGAAAATAGTTCCGAAAGATTGCGGGAGATAGGCACGATAAGAAGCGCCAGCGACCAAATCAAGCCATTTCACATAATCATCAAAACGGTAAACACCTTCAACATGTACAAATTTTGACCGGTCTAAGAATTTAGAACCTGACTGTAAATTCGCGTCCGTTGTGATTACATTCAGCAAAGAATCAAATTGCGGAGTACCGGGTTGAAACCAGGCATTTGCCGCAGCGAAAGTCGCACGGGTAATCGCGCTGTCCACCATCCAGGGGCGAACACAATCCTCGCAAAAACCATTTGTCAACGTGTCTATCACTCCAAAATATTCTGAAAGATATTGAGACACATATTCACCAATTCCTTCTCTTGAGATATTGATGGCGGTGAAGACGTTATCGTAAGAATCTCCCGCGTTTTCAAGCGTGGCATATGCTTTAGCGGTGTAGTTTTTGCCGCTGAATTCTAATTTATGCTGCTGATAAGTGATGTCTCTGATACTATAGCGGTTAGTGCCCTGATACACAGCCGTTCCTCTGCCGTATTTAAAGAGGTAACTGGCTTCATGTCCCGGCTTAAACTTCCAGTAAAGCGTTGGGTTAATCCGCCACAACATCGTATTGTAGTCTGCTACAGAAGATTCCATGTAACCGGGCGCTTTAATAGTACGAATCCCCGGATTTGCTTGCGGATTAAAGTCTAACCAGTTATTCAGCGCAATCCAGTCATCCTGGTCTTCCTGTGTGAAATCTCCTTCAACTTCTCTGAATTGCTGCTCTCTCACAATCTGACTTAAATTCACGTCCGGTTCAATATCGCCATAACGGTTTGCAATCGGGTCATCCGCTTCCCAATCATTGATACGCATAAATGCACCGGCTATCTTAACTCCAAACTGGTCTTTTTTGCCGAAGGTGCGCGCGTAACGACCTTGTACATCAAACATTTGCCGGGAACCTCCTTTAATCTGGATGCCCAATCCCGGAAAATTAAAGGGGTCTTTGGTGGTCATGCTGATTACGCCTTGAAAAGCATTCGCGCCATACAGCGCTGAGGCAGCGCCATGAATGACTTCGACACTCTGCAAATCAAGATCGTTGGCGCCCATTAAATTTCCCACCGGAAAATTCAAACCGGGCGCCTGGTTATCAATCCCGTCAATGAATTGCACCATTCTTTCCGGCTGGGTGGTATTGAATCCGCGCATATTCACCACATTAAAAGCCGCACTGGAGGAAATCACATCAATGTCCGCAAGAGCGCTCAACCCTGAATAAAAGTTACCTGAAGGAGCGGTTTTGATTTCCCGGGCATCTAATTTGGTGACTGTAATCGGAGATTCAAAAACCGTTTCGCTGACCCTGGAAGCGGAAACAACGACTTCCTCTCCGGCAATGACGAAATCCTTCAGTCGGATATTCACAAACTCAAATGGTTTTTTTAAGATCAGTTCTTTATCCTGATAACCGACATAAGTGAAAACAAGTGTAACCTGTGAGGTGTCATCAATTTCAATCTTAAAGACTCCGTCTAAATCTGTCGCCACTCCGGTTGTAGTTCCTTTAATTAACACCGTTGCCGCAATCAGGGGGTCTTTGGTTAATTCATCCGAAACCTTACCGGAAATCGTTACCTTCTGCGCATTCGCATTGAAGTAAAGAAAGAATAACGAAATAATAATAAAAGAAAATTTTGTTTTAAAGCTCATGCCGTTAAATTTTAGCCGCCAAAATAAGGAAAAACTTGAAACTCCAAACAATTCTTTTTACTCAATCAAGCCTCATGCGTAAATTCCCTTCAATGATCATTGAAAAATCAGACCAAAAGAAACAAAATAATTTTCCAGCTATCTTCTTTAAAAAAAATCATAGGTTTGAATGTCTAAAATATTTTTCATTTTATAATGAACATTCCTTTCAGTATTCCCACTAAAACAGATAATGAGTCCGCTTATTTAAATGAATTAGCAGTTCACTTCGAATACTACCCTAATAAGTTTTTTAGTAACAAGTGCAAGAAAATCATCAGCGATAAATATGGCATAAAAAACTTATGGCTCACCAAATCTTGTACTCAATCTTTGGAGTTAGCCGGATTAATTGCGGAATTAAAACAGGGAGATGAAGTCATTATGCCTTCTTATGCGTTTGTTTCAGATGCTAACGCAGTCGCGCTGTGTGGTGCTACCTGTGTTTATGTAGATATCAGAAAAGATACCATGAATATTGACGAAAATAAAATTGAAGCGGCTATAACTCCAAATACAAAAGCGATTATCACCATCAATTATTCCGGTGTATCATGCAATTATGATGTAATTGTTCCTCTGGCAAAAAAATATGGATTAATCCTGATAGAAGATAATGCTCATGGAATCTTTTCTAAATACAAAGGCGAGTATCTTGGCACTTTTGGCGATATCTCCACCATCAGTTTTGACCATTTAAAAAATATTACAAGCGGAGAAGGAGGTTGTGTGATGATAAACGAAAAAAAAATGGTTGAAAAGTTTAGCGTGATTTATGAGTTTGGAACAAACAAAGTTGAATTTTTAAAGGGGTTGTCTTCAAAATATGAATGGAAATCGAAAGGAACAAATTCTCATTTATCAGAATATCTTGCCGCGATTCTTTTATCACAATTAGAAAATGGAAAAGAGATTCTCGAAAAATTTCACTGGAATTGGAATACTTATCATGAACAACTGCTATCGCTGCATCAATCCGGAGCGCTCGAGATTCCAATGATACCTGACGATTGTGAACACAGCGCGCATATTTTTTACATTAAACTCAGGTACAAGACAGAACGTGACGCTTTACTGAGTTACCTGAAAAGCAAAAATATTCATGCCGCTTTTCATTATGTCCCCTTGCATACGAGTGAATATGGCAGAAAACATGGCAGGTTTCATGGGGATGACATCAATACGACCAAAGAGAGCGAACGCCTGCTCCGTCTGCCCAATTATCATGCGATGACCATCAATGAAATTTCTTACGTTACCGATGCCATCCGTAAGTTTTTCTAAATTTACCTTTCATAAAAATCAATCAGGATGTTGAAATTCATTTTAATGCTTTTGGCAGTTGCTTTATTTTCCTTGAACGGCTGTAACCGCAAAACAGCGGCAGTCGCTGAAGTTCCGGTGCAGAAAAACGCCCAAAAAGTAGCGGAATATCAAAACAAAAAAACCGCTGCCGACCGGGAGGCGATGAAAGTGCAAACCTTTGAGCAAAAGTTAGAGCTGATGAACTATAAGCTGCTGTATGATAACGGCTATCAGAAACACAATGAGGGTGATTTCAAAGGAGCAATCGCGGATTTTGACCGCTGCATTCAAATCAACAATACTTTTCCCGATGCATTCAACTTCAGAGGGATGTCAAAATTTAAATCCGGTGATGTTCAAGGCGCTTGTGCGGACTGGAGAAAAGCGGTTGAACTTGGAGTGGGAGCGGCTCAACAAATGATTAACGAAAATTGCCGGTAAATCTTCATTCAATCCCGTGAGCGGATTCTAATTTAATTTCAACAGATTCCGCAAATTCGGGAACATCTTTTCCGGTGATTTCAAAGATGATGCTCCTGCCCGGATAAAGCACTTCGGGTAAAACAAAAGTTAACTCCTTGAGTTCGCTTTTTCTTTTATCAAAAAATTTAGCCTTGATTTTTATTTTATCATAACGCGCGAATGAAGCGAGGCTTTTTATAAGGCATTTAGCATATTTAACACTGCTTCCTCGTCCGGGTTGCTTTTCAATAAGCTCACAACTCAGCTCCATATACCGGGCAGGATTTCCCAATTCTTCATAGATAATATTTAAATTAAAAACATCTGCCGCCCGAAGCGCGATTTCTTTTTTAGCAATACTGTCGCGTAATTCATAGCCTTCCGCAAATCCGATATTGTAACCTTGTTTATATCCGGAGGTATCCGCGAACAAAGCTCCCGCGTTAAACCCGGAACGAAAGTGAAATTTTCTGCCTAAAAAAAACGAAAAAATAACTACGGACGCAATTGCGATATAGATTAAAACCTTTCTTGAATCAAAACTCACTTCATTGATTTTTTAAAAAAATAATTTTCAAAAATAACATAAACACATCAGTTCAGTAATCGTACTTATTCTTCCACCAGGTTTTCAAATGATTTCGGATTTCATTTTCCTTCTGATTATTTCCGGGTTGATAAAAAATGGTTTTCCGCAATGCTTCCGGCAAAAACTCCTCCTGTGTAAAATTCCCTTCGTAATCATGGGCATATTTATACCCTTTTCCATACCCCAGCTGCTGCATTAATCCGGTGGGAGCATTCCTGATATGCAATGGCACGGGCAAATCGCCTGTTTTCCGCGCAACCTGCTGCGCCTCCCTGATAGCAAGGTAAGAGGCGTTGCTTTTAGGAGATGTGGCAAGATATATCACGGTCTGTGAAAGAATTAAATCACACTCCGGATAACCGATTACATTCACCGCCTGAAAACAAGTGTTGGCAAGCAGCAGTGCGTTCGGGTTGGCATTGCCAATATCTTCCGCTGCCAAAATCAACAAGCGCCTCGCGATGAAAAGCGGGTCTTCCCCGCCCTCTATCATTCTTGCCAGCCAATAAACTGCCGCGTTCGGGTCGCTGCCACGAATGGACTTGATAAATGCTGAAATAATATCATAATGCTGTTCGCCGCTTTTATCATACAGCGCAGCTTTTTTTTGAATTAACTCCTCAACCAATTCATTGGTAATCACCACGTTTTTTTCAGCCGAAGCATTCACAATAATTTCCAGCAGGTTGAGCAGTTTACGTGCATCCCCTCCGGAAAAGCGCAGCAACGCTTCTGTTTCGTTTAATTCGATTTTCCTTTGCCGCAAAAATTCATCGTGTTCAATGGCATCCTTCAGCAACCGGATTAAATCATCTTTACTCAGCTCTTTCAGAATGTAAACCTGGCATCGGGACAACAATGCCGAAATCACTTCGAATGAAGGATTTTCTGTTGTCGCGCCAATCAATGTGATGATGCCTTTCTCAACCGCACCAAGCAAACTATCTTGTTGCGCTTTGTTAAAACGGTGAATTTCATCAATGAAAAGCAAGATGTTGCCTTGTTTCTTAGCAAGCTCAATGACCTCCCGCACATCTTTCACGCCTGAACTGATAGCGCTCAATGTAATAAAGGTTTTTCCGGTCGCTTTGGCGATGATATTTGCCAGCGTTGTTTTTCCAACACCCGGTGGTCCCCAGAAAATCATGGAGGGCACATTGCCCGATTGTATCACCTGATTCAGAATTTTCCCTTCGCCAACAAGGTGCGACTGTCCGGTAAACTTTTCTAAACTTTCAGGGCGCATCCGCTCCGCCAGCGGGATGTTTGAGGTAAATAATTGGTCAGGCATGGTTTGGATTATTTTGGAAACTCATCAGGGAATCTCTCCGCAAACTTCCATTTTTTTTAAAATTCATATTTTCGGTGTCGAATTTTTAACAAACAAAATGAAGAAGAAGCTTATTCTGCTCGCGGTGGTCTCCAATTTATTGTGGTTCAGCAGATGCAATCAGGAAGACCAATTGGAAGGCATGGACAAAGTATTATATAACAAGACTGTTGATTCCGGCAACTTTCAATGGTATCAGACAAGCGCCCTCAGACCATCCAACAATCTTAGCGCTCATAACAGTTTCATGCGCATCAGGTTCAACGAAATGGCGAGTTCCGCGCTGGGATGGGACAAAAGACTGCCGGTGGACGGTTCATTTCCGAACGGCTCTTTAATCGTAAAAGAACTCTATAATGATTC
>JBGTCY010000318.1:0-32271 GCA_041748615.1 Chitinophagales bacterium | reverse complement strand
GGTTCAGGCATTTCGCAATAATCTTTTTTGCCGAACCATTCATAGCGTTTGCGGGCGATAAAATCGTAAACGGAATCGCGGATGAAAGGCGGGATGATGATAAAAGCAAAGAACAAAAACCAAAGCCCGCTCAGTTTTCGGGCGATTCTCAACGCGGCTGTGGAACGGGAGTAAAACACCCCGTTTTCATACAAGATGATACTGTCAAGATTCGAAGTATTGAATTTTTTTTCACGAAAAAAATCAGCGGCAAAATCAGATTGCAACGAAGCGAATTTAAATTGCGCCTTCCGATCTCGTTTAATCACAAACCTAACGGAGCCATTGCAAATATTACAAACGCCATCGAAGAAAATGATTTTTTCGTTCATTACAGCTTGATAAACCGGAGGGTTCCGGATTGGTTCCTTTCGTTGACAACTCGCGCGCAATACAAACCCGGCTTCAGCGCGGAAATCTCCAGTGTGTTTTGAACCTGCTGCAAAGATAAAACGATGCGTCCCTGCATATCGAAGATGTCAATTCCTGAGAGGGGAACATCTGATTGAATGAAGATGAAATCCTGCGCGGGATTTGGATAAAGTCTGAATTGAGTTGCAGTCAACGGTTGATTTATTTCAGTGCCGATTAACCCGGTATCTTTCCCAACAACCGGTCTGATTAAAGGCGCACCGGCAATACCGGATGGTCTCCAGGTGCCTTGCACATAATAAAACATCCGGTTTGTGGCGACACTGTTTAAATCAAGCCCCACCTGCACGCTTTCAGGGAAAAGCTGTTCCCACCCAACGTAAAATCTTCCGCTGACGGCAAGCGGAGTATCGAGCACATACACGGCAAATCCATTCCGTTCTTCAAGATAATAAAAGGGAATCCGCTCACGATAATACAAAGTGTCTTCTTCCGGACCGATTTCTTTCCAGACCGCCAGCGTGAGTTCTCTCAATGATAAATTATCATTGATTTGAGCAAAATGAATCAGGATGGCACGGAGCGTGTCAGGCACATTCAGGTTAAACTGATATGCGAATTTTTTCATGCCTTGCCCTTCCACACCGTAAGCGCGTTCAGCGGTCCCGTCATCATATGCGAAATAATTATGAAACAAGATATGATTGGTCACCGTGTTGTTTTCCATTGAAATGCTGATGGGATTTTCAGTGATGGAAGTTTCAATGGAAATCAAAACACTGTCAGTGGTTGCGGGAGTAAAAGGTAAAAACAAATCATCCGGAAAAGTTCTGCTCGTGTTGGAATTGGGAGGAAAACTCAACGTGATGACCGCCTCATCATAAATGGGTGTGCCCGTGAATCCTTCATAGACTCTGAAGGTATAGTCCATCAATTGCTGGCTCAGGTAATTGTTGCGGAATGAAAGTGTAATGGTATCTTTCTTTTCATCATTTTCAAATCCCGCAAAATGATTCCACGGCATGGAGGTATAATTTTTCAGGAAAGAGGTTGCGGGATTTAAGATGCTGATGTCATTGATTACCGTATCGCTGATGCCGCGATTGTTACTCATGTAAACATAATCCAAATGCCAGTGGTCATTATTGCCGGTGATGGTCGCGTAATTTCTGAAACGGAATTGAAAATCAACGGTGAAAAAAAACGGATTGGTCAGATGCAGATGCACCTTTTTAAATTGCGGGTCGGCAATAATGGAATCAGAACCCGGAGTGCTCCACGCGCGCTGCCAGATGGTATCTAATATTTTGAATTCAAGCACCAATGAATCAATCTCATCAGGACGGTCGCCAATCCCTTGCGGCTGGTAAGCGAAACTCAAAAACACAGAGTCTTGCGCGGTGAACAAACTGAGGTCAATGAGTTGAGAAGTCAGCGTATCAGCCGGACCATTGACCACGAGGCTGTTACTATTATGCGGTAAGCCGAATTCATTCAAGCCGTCAAAAGTGGCAACGCCATAGCTGAGTTTGTTAACCGGGTAATTATCATTCACAAACACATGACGGTCAGTCCAGCGGGCAGGGTCGGGGTAGCCGGTTCCCGTAGCAAAATCATCAATAAAAGGTAATGAAAGCGTGTCTAACTGTCTTTTGGCTGCTTGATTTTTTTCAGGAGAATAAAAGAGTGATGGATTGTAGGGTAGGGGAGAAACAACTTCCTGCGCGAAGGAGAAAAATGGGAAAAGAATAATGAAAATTCTCAAACCGCTTTTCAAAAGCAAATTCAGAAATGATGACTTTTTACTGCCATCAAAAAGTTGATTTGAAATTCTTTTTTGAAAGTGTTTATTCATCATCATAGTCATCATCAAGTGAGTCGGCTGGGTCAACGGAAAATTGTTTGAGAAAATCAGGAAGTGTTTGTGTCAGGTGAATGTCAACCGCTTCTCCGAAATTCAGTTTTCGCTGAGATTCATTATCATGTTCAGGAATCTGGCGGTAAACCACCGCGGTAGCTGAATCAGTGATGGTGACATCCCACTCAACGTGTCCGATATTGAGGTTGGTTCCAAGCAAAGTCCATTTTGCCTCTGCGAAAGTTAATCCGGTCAGGTTGGGAACTGTTACCTGCGTTTCTCCCAACCCATTGCCCAACACTAAATCAATCGTGGAGTTTTTGTGAATTAATGTGCCGGGGAGAATATGTTTTCCAAGATACATTTGGTCAAGCACGGCATTCAGCGCCAGGTCGGGACGATATTGCAATTCACCCAAATTCAAACCATACACTTCCAATTCCATTTGAGCCTGGCGCAATGACTTATCAACGAGATTCGGCATTTTCACACGCGGAGGAAGGCTGGCGTTGATGGTCAGATAAATCCTGCGGTTTTCTTTTACCCGCGCTCCGGGCGGGGGTTCCTGCTCAAGGATGGAATTTGGTGGCTGCGTGGGAAGATACGAGGAGTCCATAATCGTGTAGCTGAGTTTCAGCGTTTCAAACATCCTGTCAATTTCAGTGATGGTGCGTCCGCGCAAATCGGGCACCGTGATGGATTCGCCATGATGCGTGTAGCCGTCCAAGGATGCCATCGTGAATTTGATTAATAAAAAAATCACGATACCGGCTATCAGAAGATTGAGCAGAAAATATCTGCTGAATATAAATTTAATGAAGTTCAACCCGGTTTTTTTTGAAGCTAAATTCCAATATTTTATCAATAAACTCGAAAGGCTTGTAGCCGTTGATGGCTGCCTGGTGGAAAATACACGTGGCGGGCGTCATGCCCGGTAACGAGTTCACTTCGATGATTATTGTTTCTACGTTCATGTTGGAAGAAACCCTGACAAAAGCGTCAATTCGGCAATAACCTTCCACATTTAAAATCCGGGCGGCTCGTTCAAGGTCTTTTTTTACAAAAGAAGCGATGAGGCGATATTCTTCTTCATTCGCTCCCATTCGTGCCGGAGTAATATTTTGACCTTCTCCTGCCAGAAACTTTTCTTCCAATGAGAGAATTTCGCCACCCGCCAATGTTTCCGAAGGTTCAAACACCTCATACACTACATTGCCGTCATCATCAAAGTGTGTCAGCATTCCGCCCGTCACTTCAAGAAAATATTTGGCATTCGCCCGGTCAATAAAATTTTCAATCAGCACATTCCTCAGTTTCGGAAATTCCTCTTTCGGTTTCATACGCAACGCTGCGGCTAATTTTTCATCCGGCATTTCTGTTTCACGGAAAGCGGTGAGCAGGTAATTTTTTAACGCTTCTTCATCAGCAATTTTTTTGACGGCTGAACTGCATCCTTCATCCACCGGTTTCGCAATCAAGGGAAAACAATGTTTTGATGCGATTTGCTGAATGGTTTTTTGCGGATGTCCCAGGAATTCTTCCCGGCTTACCAACGATTGCTCCGCCACTTTGAACCCGTGTTGCTTCAGCAGTTGGTTGGTTTCAAACTTATTAATGGTGATGCCGGAAGAGTGAACGCCTGAACCGTTGTAGGGCACATGCAGTTCATCTAACTTTTTCTGAACCGCCCCATCTTCGCCAGGTCTGCCATGCAGCGCGATGAATACGCCATCCACTTCACCAGCAAGCTGTTCGTAAGAAATTTCTTCGGGCTGATACAAGGGTAATTGTGATACATACTTTTCTGTGAGTTCCTTTCCTGCTTTTTTTATACGTTCAATCAGCGGATGTTGTCTGAAATGAAAGATTTTCTCACGGATGTCATCGGCATTGTCTTTCAGCAAAATATTCACGGGAATTTTGAACAACCGGTGTTCCTCCAGCGAGCCGGTCAGAAACACGGGAATGGGTTCGTACTGTCCGGAAGAGGCTAATTTCTCATAGATATTCCTGCCGCTTTCCACGGAGATATGCCGCTCAGTGGAAAAGCCGCCCAGCAGCACCGCGATTTTCTTTTTCGCTTTGGCTTCCTGGTGCAATAGAGCAATCTCCGAATCAACTTTGTGCAGCAGATGTTTGCAATCCATCCCCGATAACATTCTTTCTTCCAGCGAAGTGCGGATGATGTATGTAAGAAACTGCGAAGGATTCAAGCCGATTTCTGCCGCCTGGTGAAAGAAAAAAGAGGAGGGTAACATGCCTGAAGTAGTGTTCGGGTCGTTCAGGTAAATGGTGTCATCGGCTTTGATAAATCCATCAATGCGGGCATAGACATGGAAATTGAAAAATCCAAACAAATCTTCGCATGCTTTGCGAATCGCTTCTATTTTTTCTTCCGGCAAATCAATGGGAGTCACCTTGCGGGAAAGTCCTGCTAAATATTTCGAGCGATAATCATAAACTTCACCACCCTTCACAATCTCGGTGGGCGGAAGCGCTAATGGATTTCCATCCGCGTTGCGAACCACGATACAGGAAAATTCCTTGCCTTCGATAAATGCTTCCAACACCACTTCATGTTCGGCATCCACGCCTTCCAACAACAGTGGCGCGTCATTTTTTGCAAAATATTTTTCAACAAATGAAAGCAAGTCTTCGGGGTGATAAATGGTTTTTTCTTCGAAACGCATCGGCAGCCCAATCCCTTCGCGGATGTCGGAGAGCGAACGGATGAAAGCGACCTGTTGCGCGGTGTTCATCGCGCTCCATTCGTTTTTTGAAAGTTGAAAAACAAAAAAGGCTTTGTTCATCGCCATGATAAAAGCATCCGTGTTTTCATCATTTTGTTCAATGATGGAAACCCCGATGGAAGAACCCTGATTAGCGGGGCGGATGACGATTTTATTGCCAATGACTTGCCGTGCATTCTTCAGTAATGTCTCCGCACTTTGATGAGTTATCCAATCCGCTCTTTTCACAGTCATGAAAACGGGAGTCGGAAATCCGGCTTTCTGTAATGTTTTTTTCTGAAATGCTTTATCCATGCCAATGGCAGAGGGCAAGATGCCGGACCCGGAGTAAGGGATATTCAACCCTTGCAAGATTCCCTGGATGACGCCATCTTCTCCGAAACTGCCGTGCAACGTGAGGAAAGCGAAATCAATCAATTCCGGCAATTGTTCAGGCGTGATGCGCTTCCCGATTTTCTCAATCATTTTTTGAAAGGTCTCCGGCTCGTCCAAAGCAAGACTTTCAACATAGACCTGAAAATGATGCGGACTGGGTGGCAGGAAACTCACGGGCGGATAAAAATCGCGAATCGTACCCTTATAGACATATTGCCAGTCGAGCAGGATGAACTGCTTTTGGCTGTCCACGAAAATTAATACCGGCTCAAACAATGATTTGTTGAGGTTGTCATACACCGTTCTGCCGCCCGCGAATGAAATTTCACGCTCACGGGACGGTCCTCCAAATAGAATTCCTGTTTTTAACATCAGGCGTAAAGTTAATCGCTACACAAACGCAGGATAGGCAGAGTAAATTCTATTATTGAACAATAAGAGAAAGGGTTGACTAAAAATGTGGGCAAGCCCGCCCACGCCTCGCCTCTGGCGAGTGTGCGCTATTCATCGGCATCCTGCCGAATGATAAATTCGGCAAAGCCCCTTCAGCCGGAGACTGGCAAATGCTACACGCTCGCCAGAGGCGAGCGTGAGCTTAAACAGATTTCACTATCTTGAGCGAAAATTTATCCATCATGTTATATCAACTTTCAGAAAAACATCCGCAAAAGCGCGCGTTCATCACCGGTGCCGGTTCAGGATTAGGGCGTGAATTATGTATTGAATTGGGAAAAGACAAATGGACCATCGGTATTTGCGACATCTCTGAAAAAGGGTTGCAGGAAACAGCCGACCTCATTCAAAAAGAAGGCGGGAAACCGATTTCATACCTATTGGATGTCGCGGACAAAATTCGTTTCGGACAGATTGCCGAACAATTTCTGGCTCACACAGGCGGGATTGATTTGCTGGTAAATAATGCCGGGGTGGGGGATGGGGGACTTTTTGAAGAATACGGATTGGAAAACTGGGAGTGGATGGTTGGGATTAATTTAATGGGCGTCATTTACGGTTGTCATTACTTTTTGCCGACCATGAAACGCCAGCAAAGCGGACACATCATCAATGTGTCAAGCATCGCATCGGTGGCGGTTGCACCCCGCATGGCGGCTTATAATGCGACAAAAGCGGCTGTGAAAGCCATTTCCGAAACCCTCTATGCCGAGTTAAAACCCTCGAAAATCAATGTTTCCGTGATGATGCCTTTTTTCTTCCGCACCAACATTACCCAACATGCCCGCGGAGATAAAAAGAGCGGGGAACTCGGTTATTACATGGTGCATGGCTCAAAAGTCAGCGCCAATGAAGTGGCGGTGAAAACACTCCGGTTAGTGGGTGCCGGAAAGTTTTATATCCTGCTCCCGAAAGAAGCGAAATTTATTTATTACATGAAGCGCTTCCTTCCCATGCGCTTATTGAACCTCAACGCGAAAATGGCTGCCCGTCCCGAAAGAATGCTCGAGCGGGCAAAGCGACTCTACGATGAACGGATGAATCAGAAAGCGAAGTGATTACTTCTCCATTGTCAGCGTGTAATCTATCGTCTGTGTGCTGCTGACAATGATGGTATAAGTCGCGATTTGTTTATCGGGCTGATTCAGATTTCTGCGCCACACCAAGTCGGGTTCATTCACTTGCTTAATCAGTATTTCATCAGCAGTTGCCGTCCAGCGAAACTTGCCGGTGTGGGGATACACAGTGCCAAACAAGGAGTAAGAATAATTCTGTTCACCCCAGCCGTTGTCGTCAAACCTTACAGTGCCGGTCGGGTTGTTATCCGCTAATTTGATACCCGGGTTGCCATTGATGAATTGCTGACCTTCCACACGGGTGACAGCCCAAGTTCCGAAAAGCGCTTCATCCAATTTATCTTTCCCGCACGAGGTTGACAATACAATCAGGAGCAGGATACTGATGTTGTGAAAATGAAATTTCATGGAAGCTTGTAAAAATTTGAAACGTAAAGTTACCAAGCACATCGTTAACCCGTGAAGCTCGCCTGAGTCGTGAAAATGAAATGGCGCTTGCTTTGTACGTCTATGCCTTGCTTTGATTGGTAGCGTCCCGCGATTGTGGTATCTTACCTCCGGGGGAGGAGGGGAGGAGTTTAATGTCTAAAGTACCATGCCTCCCGATTCATTATCGGGAGGCATCCCTTTGAGTTTGTTACTTTCCTCGATATTGTCCACAGTACTCGCGCAATCATTGAATATCCGTATCCAGCAACAATGGGTTTCACAAGTCAAATTTTCTGTCAAATAATTCGTCTCTGGTTTTCTTCATATACCGCAAGAAATCTTCATGATCTTCCATCCTCATATCTGCAAAAGCGCTTGAAAAAGAAAGAATTTTTTTTCTTGTACTGTCAGTGCTTTTTGATTTCGTTGTTAATGAATGAATTAGTTGATACAATTCTTCCAATCGGCTAACCGGGACATTTTTAAGGCGCTGTCGGCATACAACTCCGACAAATGATAAAGTTGTTGTAATATCAGTATCTTAAACATCAGCACATAGTCAAAGGCTTGACTCCGGCATTGCTCTTGGTCTCCGCCTTTTGATAAATCTCATTGAGCGTTCTTCAGAAAATTTCAAAGTCAATATGATAATCCAATTTTTCAAGCGGGTCATTCAATTTGCTTAGTTTGACTAATGTTTTCCTGCTCATCGAAAAATCCGCGCAAGGGCTACATTTTATTAATATATTATATTTTATACAATGTTATTTCAACACTTGCTTTTCGCTCGGATTATATATTAACTATTATTATTAATAAGGTGGAGTGATTTTTAGAACTGCCCTTAAAATATTTATCAATCAAAACGACAACATTATTGATTGGGTTCGTTCAGCCAATTATCAAAATCTTTCTGTGTGTAGCCTTTTTGTTTGGAAATATTATCTACACGTTGGGTCATTTTTTCGGAGATGTTTTACCAACAATGATTTTATTTCCTGTAAATCTTCTTCGCTCATGGGGCGCGAAAACAGTTTAAGGATTTCAATTGGCGCTTTATTCAAAGGCTGTTTTAAATTGCTCATAGCTGTATTTTCAAAATTGGACATAATTAATTTACATATTTTTGAATTTTCACACTCACACCATCACCCTCGTCCCGACACCCTCTTTCTTTTCAACCAATCGTTTTATATCCCCTGCATGACCAATCACCACCTGTTGCACGCCTTTTTGGGCTGCAAAAAAGGCGTTATCCAATTTGGGCAACATGCCATTTGAAATGACACCTTTTTCTTTCAGTATTGCAAAATCGCTCGAAGAAATTTTTTCGATGAATGAATGCTCATCTTCAATGTCGAGCAACACACCTTTTTTTTCAAAACATAGTGCAAGCGTAACATCAAACTGTCTGCTCATGACCACGGCAATATATGTTGCTATAGTGTCGGCATTGATATTAAGCAGGTTGCCGGCAGTGTCGCAACTCACAGGGGCTATCACAGGCGAGAGTTTCTGAGCAAGCAAACTATCGAATAAGCCGGTATTGATTTCATTTAAAAGTATATCGCCCACCCAGCCATAATCAATTTCATTCACCGGTCTTTTCACAGCAGGAATGAGAGCCGCATCTGCACCGCTCAAGCCAATCGCTTTTTGATTTTTGGATTGCAAAGCAGCCGTGATTTTTTTGTTGAGCCATCCGGCATACACCATCGTTACCACTTTAATATCTTCATCGCCCGTAATCCTTCTGCCGTTGACCATTTGTGGTTCTATGCCTAATTGTTTGCTGAGCGCTGTTGCCGCTTTGCCTCCGCCATGCACTAATATTTTGTTGCCTTCGATAGCGGCAAAATCATCGAGAAACGCATTCAAAGCCTGTTCATCATCAACGATGTTGCCTCCGATTTTAACCACTAATAATGCAGGCTTTGTCATGTTAAAGTGTTTCAAGGATTTTTTTCAAAACAGTCTGCGCGGCAAACACCCGATTGCCTGCCTGCTGCTGCACCAATGATATGGGACTGTCTAACAATGCATCGGGCAGTTCCACGTTTCTTCTCACCGGAAGACAGTGCATGATTTTTCCGTTGGCGGTCAGTTGCATTTTTTCTTCATTCAGCAACCAGTCTTCTTTCACTACAGGCATAGCGCCATAATCGTGATAAGCCGACCAATTTTTTACATACACAAAGTCGGCATCTTTCAGCGCTGCATGTTGGTCGTGCATAATGGTTGCGCCTTCTGTAAAGCAGGGTTGTAATTCATAGCCTTCTGGCTGTGCCACCACGACCTCAGCGCCATAAGCCACCGCCCACTCCACAAAAGAATTAGGCACTGCCTGTGGCAAGGGTTTGATGTGTGGCGCCCACATTAAAACAACTTTTGGTTTCCGTGCTGCGGAAAAATTTTCACGTATCGTCATCATGTCTGCAAAACTTTGCAACGGATGACGAGTAGCACTTTCCAAACTGATGAGCGGAATGCTGAGATGTTTTAAAAAACTATTGAGCACTTCCTCGTTGTAATCTTTTTCCCGGTCAACCAAGCCGGGGAAACTGCGCAAACCCACCACATCGCAATACTGCGATATAACGCCTGCGGCTTCTTTGATATGTTCGCTTTTGTTATTGTTCATCACCGCACCATCTTCAAATTCGATTTGCCAACTGTCTTTATCTAAATTGAGCGACATCACATTCATGCCCAAATTATCAGCAGCCCTTTGTGTGCTCATGCGCGTGCGCAAACTCGGATTGAGAAACAACAGTCCGATGGTTTTTCCCTTTCCCAATTTATGATCTGCAGCAAGATTTCTTTTCAACTCCAGCGCCTCTTGAATGAGCGCATGAACATTACCGGCATCATGAACGGAAGTGAATTGTTTCATGCGAAAAGTGATTTAAGCGATTGACGAAATGCCTCCAAGAAAACCATTGCCTCTTCTTTCTTCAGTATAAGTGGAGGCAAGATGCGTAGCGTATTCTTTTCCGAAGATGAGCCGGTGAAAATGCAATGTTCTTTAAGTAAATGATTTCTCAACGTTGCACTCGGTTCATGCAGTTCGATACCGAGCATCAACCCCATACCGCGCACTTCTTTAATGCCCTCGATGGCTGATAATTCTTTCTTCAAATATTCTCCAACTGATTTTGCATGAGCAATTAAATTTTCTTTTTCCAACACATCCAACACTGCAATGCCTGCGGCACAAGCGAGATAGTTGCCGCCAAAGGTGGTTCCTAACAATCCATGTTTCGCTTTGAAAATTGGCGAAAGCAAAATGCCGCCTATCGGAAAACCATTACCCATTCCTTTAGCCATGCTGATGATGTCTGGCTTTACACCACTGTGTTGGTGCGCGAAAAAATATCCGCTTCTGCCATAGCCAGATTGTATTTCATCCAGAATGAAAACTGCTGCGGTTTTATCGCAAAGCGTTCTGATTTTCTTCAAAAAACTTTCCGAAGGAATATGGACACCACCAACGCCCTGTATGCCTTCTACAATTACTGCACAAACTTCTTCATTCATGGCGTGTTCCAATGCCGCTCCATCGTTGAACGGAAGAAAAATCACTTCATGTGTTTCGTTGATTGGCGCACAAATGCTTTTGTTATCGGTGCAGGCAACTGCCAAAGAAGTGCGACCGTGAAAAGCTTTTTCAAAAGCAATGATTTTTTTTCTGCCGTTTTGAAACGAAGCCATCTTCAATGCATTCTCGTTGGCTTCCGCGCCTGAATTGCAAAGAAACAATTCGTAATCATCATAGCCAGAAAGTCTGCCGAGTTTTTCAGCCAATGTTTCCTGCAAAGGAATTTTCACCGAGTTGGAATAGAATCCGATGCATTTCAATTGTTTGCTTAGCATTTCGACATAATGCGGATGCGAATGCCCAATCGAAATCACAGCATGTCCGCCATACAAATCCATGTAGCGTTTGCCTTCTGCATCATATACATAAATGCCTTCCGCTCTCACGGGTTCAATATCGAACAGCGGATATACATCGAATAATTTCATCTTATAAAGCGGAGGGTTTTAGTTGCAGTCCGGCAGTTTCGTTGAAGCCAAATAGGAGGTTCATGTTTTGCACGGCTTGTCCCGAAGCGCCTTTCAGCAAATTATCAATGGCGGATATGATTAAAAGTTGGTCGCCTTGTTTTTCAATATGTATAAAACAGCGGTTGGTGTTCACCACTTGTTTCAAATCAATATTCGTTTCGCTTATTCTGATAAAAGGTTCCGATTGAAAATATTTTTTGAAAAGCTGTTTTACTTCCGTTTCACTTTTTTCGCATTGCATATAAGCGCTCGATAAAATACCCCGTGTAAAATTTCCGCGCTGCGGAATGAAATGCAACGGTGCGGAAAAATTTTGTTGAAGCTGATGCAGCGATTGTTCGATTTCGGCAAAGTGCTGATGCGTGAAAGCTTTATAGACCGAAATATTATTGTTGCGCCAAGTGAAATGTGTGGTAGCGCTCAACGCCTGCCCCGCTCCCGTAGAGCCGGTAGTGGCATTGACATGAATTTCATTTTGCAACAAACCCGCTTGTGCCAAAGGCAACAAAGCCAATTGAATACATGTGGCAAAGCATCCCGGATTGGCAATGCTTTTTGCAGTGATAATTTTTTCTTTGTTCAGTTCGGGCAAGCCGTAAACAAAATTTCTTCCGGCAATCGAATTATTTTTTTGCAGTCTGAAATCGTGGCTCAAATCAATGACGGCAATTTTTTCAGGAATATCATTTTCACTTAAAAATTTTTGTGCTGCGCCATGTCCGCCACACAAAAACAATACATCTATTTCAGCATGATGTTTTTCCGAAAAAATCAAACTGGTTTCACCCAACAAATCGGTATGCACCTGATGCACCGGATTGCCTGCATTGCTGCTGCTTTGCACAAAAGCAATTTCGACATGTGGATGTAGCACCAACAGGCGCAGCAGTTCGCCCCCGGTATAGCCCGCACCTCCGATGATGCCTGCTTTGATGTTATGCATCTTTGAAATCTTTTAATCCGTTCACCTGATAAAATATACTTGTTTGATTACCGAAAATTTTGGTGAAGCCTTTCACATCTTCTCCTGTCCATGCATTATTCATTTCGCCATAGCTGCCAAATTTTGCCGACATCAAATCATGCTCCGATTGAATGCCCGTCAATTCAAAACGCTCGGGCAATAATTTTACAAAAACTTTTCCGCTTACAAATTTCTGCGTGGAAGCAAGAAAGCTTTCCATGTCTCGCATCACCGGGTCAAGATATTGTCCTTCGTGCAGCCAATTTCCATACCAAGCCGACAATTGGTCTTTCCAATACAACTGCCATTTGGTGAGCGTGTGTTTTTCTAAAAGATGGTGCGCTTTGATGATGATAAGCGGTGCGGCTGCTTCAAAACCCACTCTGCCTTTAATGCCGATGATGGTATCTCCCACATGAATATCTCTGCCAATGGCATAAGGCGCTGCCAATTCCTGCAAAGCATTGATAGCATTCACCGGATTTTCAAATGGTTGTTCGTTCACGCCTTTGAGTTCGCCTTGTTCAAAATGCAGTGTAACATTGGAAGGCTCGTTCTGTGTGAGTTGTGTCGGGTAAGCGCTTTCGGGCAGCGGGTCTTTCGATTGCAGCGTTTCGCGTCCGCCTACCGAAGTGCCCCAAATGCCTTTGTTGATGCTATATGCCGCTTTCTCGACATTCATCTCCACACCATGCTGTTTCAGAAAAGCAATTTCCTGCTCACGCGAAAGTTTGAGGTCGCGGATGGGCGTGATGATATGCAGTTCGGGCGCCATAATTTGAAAAACCATATCGAAACGCACTTGGTCGTTACCCGCGCCCGTGCTGCCATGCGCCACAGATTGCGCACCGATGCTTTTCGCATAGCGGGCGGTTGCCATTGCCTGCACAATGCGCTCGGCACTCACCGACAAGGGATAAGTGCCGTTTTTCAGAATGTTTCCGAAAACTAAATATTTAATTACATCGCGGTAGTAGTTGTTTCTTTCGTCTATGCATTTGAAAGAAGCTACACCAAGGTTTTTCGCATGAGCTTCAATCGCTGTAATTTCTTTCTCGGAAAACCCGCCCGTGTTTATCGTGAGCGCGTGAACTTCATTGCCCAAGTCTTTTGATAGATAAATGGCACAATAGGTAGTGTCTAATCCGCCACTGAAGGCAAGCACGACTTTCTTTTTTGGTTCGCTCATTTTTATTTATTGTAGTTGTTTAATACAGGCAATTCTAAAAATTTGCTTTTTATAGCCTCATTCTTGTTTCTCCCAAGGAGAAATGAAATACGGAATAAATTTTTAGAATTGCTTTTGAAAAACAATTGCACGGCATTCTTCACATTTTCATAAATGGAAGTGTCCATTTTTTGAATGGCTGTTATTTTATTTTCGTTGTTTTCAGAAGTCTCAACATTTTTTTGTTCGTGCAAGACGGGGTCGTAAACTAAAGCAGTGCACAAACAATTCTTGCGCTCTTTGCTCATCAAGATTTGATGGTTGACACAACTTTGGCAGCCTTTCCAGAAATTTTCGTCATCGGTAATCTGCGAGTAAGTTACCGGGCGATAACCCAAGTCAGAATTGATTTTCATCACGGCTGGTCCGGTGGTAAGACTGAACACTTTCGCATGGGGATACTTTTTGCGTGACAAGTTAAATATTTCTCTTTTAATAGCTTTAGACAAACCGTTTTTCCGAAACTGTGGCGCGACAATCAACCCGGAGTTCGCGACAAATTTGTCCTCGTTCCATGATTCAATGTAGCTGAAGCCCGCCCACTCTCCGCTTTCGCTAAGTGCGATGACGGCTTTTCCTTCAGTCATTTTTTGGCGGATAAACTCCGGGGTGCGCTTGGCAATTCCGGTGCCGCGTTCGAGTGAAGAAAGTTCAATTTGATGACAAATCGTTTCAGCAAAATGCTGATGTTCACGACCTGCCAATGAAATAATATATGAATGAGACATTTTTTTAAAATAATTTTTTAGTTAAAAAATAATTAAACTACCAAAGGATGATTGTGTGGTCAGGCGACAATCATGTCATTAGAAAACAAGACGGGTAATGAAAGAATATCGGCTCAACGCCTGGAGAAAAAAGGTGTACAAAAGACATTGCATATTGCATGTGAATCCATAATGAAAACAGTACCTCTCCGGCAGGCAAACTGCCTGTTTTTACCGGCAAAAAATCCGGCTTCGGTTGTGATAGTTTTGGAAGAGGTAAAATTCATTTTTTAAAATCCTTTTAACAAGAACACAAAATTGAATAAAAAATTCATTCTTTGAGATTTTTTTTTCAGAAAAACTCCCTTTAAGTATCGGAAGCGGATCAAAGGCAGGTTATGAAATGGCATCTTGCATAAATGGTATAGAAAAGTATTAAAGAAAGATAGCTCATCCCCGCTTTAACCGCCTGTTTTTTATTTTCCTGTAAATCCCATAGGATTTATACCGAAACAACTCAGGTTTTCAAATAATAAAATGAAAAAACATTCGGTATAATCCGTATAGTCGGAACGTCTCATTTCATCGGTAATTCAACTAATCTCGGTATAAAACCTAATTAATTGTAATGGGTGCGTATTCAAATTCATACGAGCGAAAACATCCTCTTTATTACATATCGATTCGGCACAAAGGAAATTCTCATAACGATGGTCATCTACAATGCATTGGGACAGTCCGTGATATCTAAATACCTCGTTAGCCTGCCACATTTAACCAAGCATCAGATTCCGGTGAAGGTAACGGCAGGTATTTACTACATGTAGGTGACATGAATGATGGAACTACAGCAGGAGGAAAGTGATGCTGAGGGCGGAGTAAGTTATCGCCCACGCTCGCGTCCCGCGAGTGTGCGCTATCATTCGGCATCCTGCCGAAAGTCAAAATTCAGACAATCCCCATTTATCCGGAGGCTGGCAAATGCTACACACTCGCGAGACGCGAGCGTGAGCGCTAACTCATCAATTGAAATGTCGTCAAACTTGCCAGATATGCAAGGGCGGTCATGTAAAAAAATTGAATCAGGGGCCACTTCCAGCTTTTGGTTTCGCTTCTTACAACTGCGACTGTGCTCATGCACTGCATTGCAAAAACATAAAACATCAATAATGAAAGTGCAACGGCAGGAGTAAATACTTTTAATCCGGTAACAGGATTTTTTTCAGTGCGTAATTTTTCCAACACGGTTTGTTCATCATTCTCGCCTCCCACGCTGTAAAGCGTAGCCATCGTTCCGACAAACACTTCTCTTGCCGCGAAAGAGGTAATGAGGGCGATTCCGATTTTCCAGTCAAAGCCTAGTGGGCGAATTACCGGCTCAATCCATTTTCCCATAATACCTGCATAAGAAGCTTCCATCTGACGGGTAGCAATCAAGGTTTCTAATTCTTCCTCCGTAAAATCATCTTCTGAAATTGTATTGAGGGTTTCTGTTGCCGCCTGCTCCATTTTTTTGCCCGGACCATAAGATGCCAGCACCCACAAGAGCATGGAGATGACCAATATCACTTTTCCAGCTTGGGTGATAAAAATTTTCACTTTCTCGATGACAGACAAAACGATATTTTTCCAATGTGGAGTTTTATAGGAAGGCAATTCCATCACTAAATAGCTGCGCTCGGTGGTCTTGATAATAAGTTTCATCACATAAGCGGCTCCAAGCGCGGAGGAAACGCCCAGTAAATAAAGTCCGAACATGACGATTCCCTGTGTATTGAAAATAATAAAGCGACTTTCCTCGGAAATTACTAATGCAATCAAAATAGTAAATACAGGGATACGAGCGGAACAACTCACCAAAGGTGTTACCATCAACGTGATGAGCCGCTCTTTCCAGTTGGTAATTGTGCGGGTCGCCATGATGGCAGGCACCGCGCAGGCAAGACCGGAAAAAAGAGAAACAACACTTCTGCCGTTCAGTCCGTATTTGCGCATCAGGTTATCCGAAAGGAAAATGGCGCGGGACATGTAGCCAACATCTTCAAGAAAAACTACCAAAGCAAACAGGATTGTGATTTGCGGAATAAAAATGCAAATACCCGCAATGCCGGGAATTACTCCATTGGTGAGCAAATCACTCAGCGGATGTTCGGGCAGTATCTCCGAAAGTTTGATACTGAGTTGACTGAACCCCGCGTCAATCAATTCCATCGGCAACACCGCCCATTCAAAAATTGCCTGAAAGATAAGAAAGAGCATCCCAAGAAAAATTAATGAGCCGAACACAGGATGTGTCAGGTAATTATCTAATTTTTCCGTGAAGGTGATGGAATCATTTTTGCGATTTTTGACAATCACTTTTGAAAGCAGGGCAGTGATTTTGTCAAAGCGTAGCATGGTTTCATCCACCTGAAGCCGTAAGCTGTCGAATGAATTCTTTTTAAGAATCTCCTCAATGATTTCTTTTTTCAAGTCCGAAGTATGCCCGGTTCTTTGAAAATGATGAGCCAATAGCAATGCGACATAATCGTTTGAAATTCCCGATTGCTTTTTCAATGAATCAATCACATCAGGTGATAATGGATGGGATTCCGAAAATTTATTTTCTGGCTTTTCCGCTTTTTCGATTTTTTCCAATAAAGGAAAAATTCCCTTACCGGTTCTTCCATTAACCGGAATTATTTCAATTTTCAATTCAACTTCAAGCGCTGCAATGTTCAATTGCATGTCGTCCTTTTCGGCAATGTCGGTCATTGTTAATGCTATGACCATCGGTAGCTGCATGTCAATCAGTTGTGAGCACAACAGTAAGTGACGCTCTAAGTTATTGGCATCTGCAACGTAGATGATTTTATCAGGGAAAAGTGGATGCGAGCGGTCACAGAGAATTTCCGCGACTATTCCTTCATCAATGGAATTAGGATAAAGGCTGTACGCACCGGGCAGGTCAATGATGGTCGCTCGTTCACCGGACGGAAGGGTAGCTGTGCCGGTTTTTTTATCCACAGTGACACCGGGGAAATTGCCGGTTTTTTGCCGGAGTCCCGTCAGTTGATTAAATACGGAAGATTTTCCCGCATTTGGATTTCCAATGAGAGCGATGTTCATGATTGGGCTTCGGACAGCAAAATAGATTCAGCTTCTTCAATTCTCAACGCGAGATAGTTTCCTTCAAGGTTAAAATACAAAGGCGAACCTCCCGGGGCTTTTCTCATCATTTTCATGTTTTTGCCGGGCAGAAAACCCATTTCCAGCAACTTAAGAGTCAAAGTTGAGTTTTTGATGGTTTCTACAATGCCTGTTTCGCCCGGCAGCAGATTGGACGCTGATTTACTCATGGATAGATTGTGATGTCAGCTAAATTAGCTTCACCCATAGGGAGCGAAGTTTTATTTGGGTAAAATACCTATGGATAGGTAGCAGTGTTGTTTGACAATATTTTGTTATTTATCAATCAAAAACTTTTTTGGGATGCATCGGAAGTCTAAGATTTAAAACTCTAATATCTCCTCCATTATAAACCTGGCTTAATTTGATTTACGAACCAATAATTGTACAAATTCTGATTACATCATCACAACCCCCGCCAGTCTTTTCAGCTCCAGCTCCTGCATGCGGATTTCGAATTGAGCGTTGAGGATATTGCTTTGCGAGCGGATGAGTTGCAACTGAATGTCCCGGAACTCAACGGAGGTGATGGCGCCTAATTCAAATTTCCTGAGCGCAATCTTCAGGTTTTCTTCCGCCTGTTCCACGCTGATTTTTTCCATCGCCAACATGTTTTTAGCCACTTCATATAAGCGATAAGATTTCAGGATTTGCGCGGTGTTGAGATAACCTGCTTTTTCATTGCTGATGCGGCTGTTGATTTCCTGCAGCTTGCTGACTTCTAAGTTTTTGAAATCACGCAAACCATTAAACAAATTGTAGTTGACAAACACACCCACATGCGGACCATAGCTTCTGTTTGAACGCAAGAACCCGGCTTCACTGGTCACTTTAACAAAATCATATCCGGCAAAAACTCCCGCCTGGGGATATAATGTCGCGCGAGATAATTTTGTTTCGCCTTGCGCTACACGGATATTTTCGCGGGCAATCAGCAGGTCAACATTCGCTTTGCCGGCTGATTCCATCAGCGCTGATAACGAGAGGTTTTCCTGCAAGGGAATTTCCTGTGCTACTTCAATTGCATCAATGAGGTCTCGCGCCAGCAACAGGTTCATTTCAGTTTTTAGGTTGCTGATGTTGACAGAAATTTCCATCAGCGAGATGCTGTCATTATTGACATCAATCAGAGCCTGCAACACTTCCTGTCGGGAACCGCTGCCGATTTCTAAGCGTCTTTCAGCTAGGCGTTGTCTTTCTTTCGTGATGGATAATGCCTGCTCAAAAATTTCAACCTGCTTTTGCAACTGCACGATTTGATAATAGAGTGAGCCGAGCAACAGCAGTGCCTCTTCGGAAGCTGCTCTCAGGTAATGTCCGCTGAGGGTTTCATTGGCGTTTAAAATATCTTTCATCGCGAACATGCGGAAGCCGTCAAACAAAGTCCAGTTGAGCGTGACTCCGGCAAAGATGTTATCGCGCTGCGCGTTTCTGCGATTGTCTTCGCGCCCGTCCAAAAAGGTTTGATTGGTATTGGAGTAAGACTTGTCATAGCCGAAAGTTGCATCCACCGTTGGCAGAAAGCCCGCATTGCCAATGTGATTCAGTTCGGAAGCGATTGCCTGGTTGTTAGATTCAATGCGGATGTCAAAATTTTTGGCAAGCATTTCCTGCACGGCAGTTTCAAAAGTGAGAGTTTGCGCAATGCCGTTTTGAGGAATGATGAACAGTAAAACAGGAATCATGATTAACAAGGCGGCAGATTTTCCGATTCCCAAAATCCTGTAAATGAAACGCATTAACTTTTCAAAATAAACGTACAAAGCTGGAATGACATACAGGGTCAGACCGAGTGAAAACAGCAAGCCGCCTATAATAGCGACACCCATCGGAATTCGGCTGGTAGCGGCATCACCGAAGGCAAAAGCAATCGGGGTAGCGCCCAGGATGGTGGCAAAGCTGGTCATCATGATTGGACGGAAGCGTTGTGTGGAAGCGTCTATCACCGCGTCCAAATGATTCAATCCCGCGATTCTGCGCTGATTGGCAAACTCCACGATGAGGATTCCGTTTTTCGTCACAATTCCAATCAACACGATGATACCGATTTGGCTGAAGATATTAAAAGTATGACCTGTAAGCCAAAGCGTGATAACGGCACCGGCAAGCGCGAGCGGCACGGTGACCATGATAATCAGCGGGTCGCGGAAACTTTCGAACTGCGCGGCAAGCGTAAGATAAATCAGTGCGAGCGCGAAAATGAAAGCGAACATCAGTGAACTGGAACTTTCCGCGAAATCTTTTGAACTGCCGGTGAGACTGGTTGAAAAAGTTTCATCCAAGACTTCTTTGGCGATTTTGTCCATCTCATCAATGCCCTGACCTAACGTCACTCCTTTTGCGGGCTGAGCGGACACGGTTGCGGAAACATACCGGTTATAGCGATAAAGTTGTGGCGGGCTGCTGATTTCTTCCATCGTCACAATGTTGTCGAGACGAACCAATTCATTCAATTTGTTTTTGACGGTTACGCTGGCAAGGTCTTGAATTTCATTGCGATTATCGCGACTTGCCTGTCCGATGACCTGATATTGTTTTCCATTGTAAATAAAAAATCCAAACCTCTGTCCGCTGAAAAGCAGCTGAAGGGTTTCCGCTACATCTATCACTTCCACACCCATCTCGCGCGCTTTTTCCCGGTTGATGCTGAGCTTCAATTCCGGTTTGTTGAATTTGAGGTCAAAGTCCACCACTTCAAATGCGGGATTGGCGCGCGCTTTTTCCAAAAATTCCGGCAACGCTTTACGCAGCATATCAAGATTGGGTGACTGCAACACATATTGAAGCGGAAGACCGCGTAACCCGCCCCCTGTGGCAATTGTTTGCTCCTGCACCACAAAGGCACGGGCGAAATTGTATTCCCGGAGTTTCATGTTCAGCATCCGTGCGATTTCATCCTGGCTGCGTGAACGCTCATTGGGAGGAACTAAGTTGAGTCGCACAAAGCTGTTGTTGGTTGAAACGGACGCGCCAAAGCCGGGAGAGGTCACACTGAGTAATGAAGCTTTTTCTGACATCGTATCTACCAATGAGACGATTTCCATCGTGAATTCATCCATTTTTTCAAAGGAAGTGCCTTCCGGAGCCGTACTCATAATCCGCAACCGGCTTTTATCTTCCATCGGAGCAAGTTCCGAAGGAATTTGCGAGCCGATGCCAAAGATGATTCCCATCGCGAGGGCAATCATAATGAGCGCTATCCATGGATGTTTCATGAATCGTGTCAGTGAACTGTTGTAGGATTCTGTCATCCGCTCAAAAAATCTTTCAGTGGCGAGAAACAGGCTACCCGGATTTTTCTTTTGCTTTAAAATCCGCGAACTCAGCATGGGAGTCAGCGTCAGCGAAACGATGGTGGAGATGATGACCGCGCCACCCACCACAATCCCGAATTCACGAAACAACCTGCCGGTGAGTCCCTCAAGAAAAATGATAGGTAGAAATACTGCGCACAATGTAACAGTAGTGGAAACAATCGCGAAGAAAATTTCACCGGCACCTTTATGGCCCGCCTCAATGGGGTCCATGCCTTTTTCTATTTTGGAATAAATATTTTCCATCATTACAATCGCATCATCCACTACGATTCCTGTCGCGAGAACGATTCCCAGCAGCGTAAGGATGTTGATGGAAAAATCACTGATATACATAATGAAAAAAGAACCTACCAATGAAATCGGGATGGTAATGACGGGAATCAAGGTGGTGCGCCAGTTGCGCAGGAAAATGAAAATGATAATAACCACGAGGCTGAAAGCAATCATGATGGTATCGCGCACTTCTGAAATGGCTTTTCGGATAGTGGTAGTGGTGTCTAAGGCTACACCCACGATGATGTCTTCGGGAAGTTCTTTTTTTATTTGCTCAACCCGTTTGTAGGCTTCATCCACAATTTCAATATAGTTAGCGCCCGGCTGAGGGGTGAGCGCTACGCCAATCATGGGGATGCCCCCGTCACCGCGCAGGAGTGTTCGTTCGTTTTCGGGGGCGAGCCGTGCCCTGCCGATGTCTTTAAACCGCACAAGGGTATTTCCACTTTCGGAAATAATCATGTTGTTAAATTCCTCTTCTGTAGTCAGCCTGCCGAATGTGCGGATAATCATTTCCTTTTCATAACCTTCAATTCTGCCCGATGGCAATTCCACATTTTGAGCAAGGAGCGCGTTGCGCACGTCTAACGGAGTAAGTGCATAAGCCGTGATTTTTTTCGGGTCCATCTCAAGGCGCATGGAGTATTTTTTTTCTCCCCAGATGCGGATTTCGCTCACCCCCGGAATCGTTTGTAATCTTTCTTTGAAGATGTTAATCCCGATGTCGGTCAGTTGAAGTAACGTGCGTTTGTCGCTCTGCACGGTGATGGAAAGGATGGTTTCAGCATTTGCATCCGACTTCACCACGATGGGAGGGTCGGAATCAGGCGGAAGGTTGCGCACTGCACGGGAAACCCGGTCGCGGACATCATTTGCAGCGGCATCCATGCCGATTCCCAATTCGAACTCAACGGTGATAGTACTGCGTCCGTCACTGCTGGTGGAAGTGAGCGTGCTGATTCCGGCAATGCCATTGATGGATTCTTCCAGCGGTTCCGTGATTTGTGATTCGATAATATCAGCATTTGCTCCGGCATAGTTGGTAGTGACGGTGACGATGGGCGGGTCAACGCTCGGAAATTCCCTGACACCTAAGTAGGTGTAACCGATAACTCCAAACAGCACAATCACAATGGAAATTACTGTGGCAAGTACCGGGCGGTTGATGGAAATGGAAGAGAGCGACATAATTTCTAATTGCCTGTTTGAAGCGTGATTGTTTTTTTGGATTTCACCGCAACCCCATCGCGCATCGAGAGCAGTGCGGTCGTGATAATCGTATCACCGGCTGCGATGCCCTCTGTAATTTGCATGTAATCATTTTGTTGAATACCGGTTTTTATCAGTTTGGTAACCGCCTTTCCCTGGTTGATGATAAACACTTTTTGTCCTCGAATATCCTGCGTGATGGCTAATGCCGGCACTAACAGTCCATCTTTGATTTGTTGCAGGGTAATCGTGAGTTCAGCGTAAGAACCGGGCTTCAGTTCTTCGCTTTTATTCTCCGCTGTCGCCCGCACTCTCATGCTGCGGGTGGAGAGGTCAATCGCTGGCTCAAAGGCATAGACAACAGCCGCAAAAGTTTTGTCTGAATTCGCCAGCTTGAATTCGATGGTTGTTCCTTTGGAAATTTTTGAGGCGTGTATTTCAGGAACCGAAAATTCGATTTTCACCGGGTCGGATTGAACCAAGCGGGCAATCATGCTGCCCGCAGGAATAAAAGCTCCCGGACTTACCTGGCGCAGACCGACCGTGCCGCTGAAAGGAGCGATGATTTTTGATTTTCTGATTTGCGCGTCAATGAGCCGGATGTCCGCTTCAAGATTCGCTACGCGCAGCTCGGCAATTTCAAGTTCATCCTTGCTGATGCCCTGAATGTCAAACAATTGCTTTTTTCTTTCAAAATCATCTTTCGCAATTTTCAACTGCACTTTATTTTTTTCTAAGTTCGGCTGAAGTTCGCTGTCGTCAATCTGAACCAGCAACTGCCCTTTGCTGACTTTCGCTCCTTCATTAAATGAGATTCTTACAACCAATCCCGCGATTTCGTTTCGCAATTCAATCTCTTCATTGGGCAGAATGCTGCCGTGGGTTGTGATGACATTATCCAGCAGGGCAGGCGTGGCAACGAAAGTTTCCACTTCGGTGACATTGTTGAAAGCGCCTCCGGCAGCGGGCGTTTTTTTATTGTCATTGCAACTCCAGAATAGTATCGGAGAAATGAACAGCAGCAGAGCAGCAAAAGACTTCGACATTATTTTATTTTTTTATAGTTCAGTTTAACTTCAAAGCGGGGATGATGGTTTAGGTTTTCTTCCATTTTGAGCAACAGGCGCTGAAACTCTTTTTGTTCAGTTTTATTGAAACCGCTGAAGCAGATTTCATTGGCTTTTTCAAATGCCGCGTTGATTTTCGGGAGAGCTTTCAAGCCTTTTGGCATCAGCGATAACTGGTAGGCTCTGCGGTCATTCGGACTTTGCACGCGTTTAATGTAGTTTTTGCTCGTAAGATAATCCGCGATGCGCACCATGGTCACATTGTCCACCTGCAAAACTTCAGCAAGCTCTTTCTGGCAGAGTTTGTTGTCCGACTCATTGAGCACACTGATGACATAGAAATAGCGCTCAATCTCCAGTTCTGCAAGCATTTGGGTGACAATGCCGATGTAATATTTGGTGAGCAGGCTGAAACTTTTACCGAGGGGCTGAATCATGAAAATTGAAATGGATAAAAGTACTAACAGTTAACAAATGAAATAGTTCACAATGTTAACTATTAAGGAGGAATGACTTGAAGGTTATGGGTTTAAAAGTTGTTAAAGAGGAGTTCGAAAGGAAAAAAGTGATTAAATAATTTCACAATTGTTCGACTACAAAAACTTGCATTGGGCTAAAGCCCGCATTAGTTAGTTCATAATGAAATCTTATATTAACTATTATATAATGTTTTTTTTCTTTCCAAGCAAAGACTTAAATCTTAATGGAATTCATGAATTTGCTGAAGTTGGTAGCATCCATACCAAGATAATTTGCCAGATATTTTTGAGGGATTAAATGAAGAATATGGGGACTTCTTTTTAGAAGCGCTTTAAGCTTTTCCTCAGAGGTAAAACTCTGCAATTCAGCCAATCTGTACAGTGTTCCCGCGAGTGCATGGGTAATTCCTATTCTGACCATTTTTTCAATATCAGGATAATGATTCATGAGTTTAAACAAATCACTGTGTGCAATCCGCAGGAAAGCGGAGGCGGTCAATGTTTCAAAAGCATAACCGGAAGGTTGCTGTAACAACAGGGAGTCAATTACCCCGGCAAAGGAAGGCGCATAAGTCAGAATGATGGTAGCTTCCCTTCCTTGTTCATCGGAATAATAAATGCGTTGAATGCCATTTGTTACAAAATAGAGATATTTCTCCGTGCTGCCCGAGGAAGTAAGAATTTGGTTTTTTTTGGCTTTATGCTGCTGCCAATGGATTGAAAATTCATTCCAGATTTCATTGGCTAATGGATGAATTGAATTGACTGTCTGGCGCAGCACCGCTAATTCATTTTCCATAAAATCAAATCAATTTATTTTACGAACCCCTTCTCCTGCCACCTTCGAAAAGAAAAACTCATTTTCAATGCCTAATTCTTTAAATGATTGATTCATCGCTTCCGCGATGAGTTTGGCGTCATTTAGCGATTTGCACAGGGCAAACATGGAAGGACCGGAACCGGAGATGCTGCATCCCAACGCGCCCGCATCCAGCGCTGATTTTTTTACGACATCGAAGCCGGGAATCAACATCGAGCGTACCGGTTCTATAATCACATCCTCCATTGACCTCCCGATTAAATTAAAGTCACCACGCATCAATCCGGTTACTAATCCGGCAACATTGCCCCATTGGATAATCGCATCTTTGAGCGCTATTTTTTCGCTCAGAATTTTACGGGCATCTTCCGTACGGACTTCAATTTTTGGATGTACCACCGCGCAATGCAACGCTTTCGGAAAATCCAGCCTGATGATATCTAATGGCTTGTAGCTGCGAATCAACACAAATCCACCGAGCAAAGCGGGCGCTACGTTGTCGGCATGGGCGGTTCCTGAAGCGGAAAGTTCGCCTTCCATCGCGAAGGGAATCAGTTCCTCAGTTTTGAAAGGTCGTCCCAATAATTCATTGGCGGCAAACACAGCGCCTGCGGAACTTGCCGCGCTTGAACCTAATCCGCTGCCGGGCATGATTTTTTTCAGCAGATGAATTTCAAATCCCTGCATACTCCCAATTTTATCCAGCATCGCTTTGAGCGCAATCCCACTCACATTTTTTTCCGCAGACTCAGGAATGTAGGAGTAGGGTGTTTTATTGATAATCGTTATCCCCTTTTTTTCGGTGAGAAACACCTCAAGTTCGTCACCCGGATTTTCAAGCGTCAATCCGAGGATATCAAAGCCCACTCCGACATTCGCCACAGTGGCGGGAGCAAATACTTTGATGCTTTTGGAGGAGTTCATGGAGGAGGATTTACGACTTACGATTATAGATTGAAGATTGAAGATTTGGGAAAGAAGAAGTTAGAATTTTAGATGTTTAGATATATAGATGAAAGATATTGTAGATTAGATTTTAGATGATAGATATTGATATGATTAAATGCTTGCGATTCTGATGATGTCGGCAAAAACGCCAGCGGCTGTGACTTCGGCTCCGGCTCCGGCACCGCGAACGACCAATGGCTGTTCCGGATAGCGGTCGGTATAGAAAAGCACGATATTATCTTTTCCTTCAATCCAATAAAAAGGATGTGATTGTGCAAACTCCAACAGCTCTGTTTTCGCTTTCCCTTTTTCATAACTGGCTACATAACGCAGTTTTTTGTTTTGCTTTTCCAACTGCGCGCGTTTTGTTTCAAACTGTACATCATATTTTACCAATTCTCTCAAAAATGCATCCACCGTTTTGGCGTGCTGACATTTTTCGGGAAGGAAATTTTCTTTTATGACATCCTTAAATTCAAGATTTACTCCGCTTTCCCTTGCAAGTATCAATATTTTTCTTGCCACATCCACACCGTTCAAATCTATGCGCGGGTCGGGTTCCGACAAACCTAATTGCTGCGCCTGTTTCACCGCGCGGCTGAATGGAATTTCATTGCTGTAGGTATTAAAAATATAATTGAGCGTGCCGGAGAGTATCGCTTCGATGCGATGGATGCGGTCACCGCTTTTAATTAAATCATTCAGGGTGCCAATTACCGGAAGTCCCGCTCCCACGTTGGTTTCAAACAAAAACCGGACGCCTTTTTTTTGCGCGGTTTCTTTCAACATTCTGTAGTCCGCAAATTTTCCCGAACAGGCGACTTTATTCGGAGTGACAACGGAAATGCTCGCGTTGAGCGCTTTTTTATAACAGGCTGCGATGTCCGCATTCGCGGTGCAGTCAATGAAGATGCTGCTGGGAAGGTTGAGCGCAATCATTTTGTCAATGAACTTAAAGACATTTGATTTTTCACCTTCCGTATTTAATGTTTCATTCCATTTTTCAAGTGAAATACCTGCTTCACTTAAAAGCATTTTTTTGCTGTTGGCAAGACCGGCAATCTTGATATTCACCCCATGTTCGCTGATAAGTTGAGTCAGTTGTTCGCTGATTTGTTGCAGCAGCATTTTTCCAACGGTTCCAACACCCATGATGAAGACATGTAAGTCGCGGGTTTCGGAAAGAAAAAATGAATCGTGAATGGCATTGAGTGCTTTGCGCAATTCGTGGTTTTCAATTACGATGGAGATATTCAACTCGGAAGAACCCTGCGCGATTGCCGCTACATTGATGCCGTTGTTGGCAAGCGTGGTGAAAAGTTTTGCCGCGATACCGCGCGTTTTCTTCATGTTTTCTCCCACAATCGCAACTATTGAATGATTTTCATTCACTTCTAATTTTTCAACCAATCGCTGTTTGATTTCATAAGCGAATTCCCGCTCTACAGCGGTTGCGGCTCTTGGCGCGTCTTCCGGAGAAATGGCAAAAGTGATGGAGTGTTCCGAAGATGCCTGCGAAATTAAAATCACATTGACTTTGTTGGTTGCAAGCGCGGTGAAAAGCCGCATGGAAATTCCCGCGACACCAATCATGCCGCTGCCATGCAATGTGCATAACGCGATTTTATCAATGGAAGAAATCCCTTTAATTGGCGCTCCGGTATCAGCGGTTTTTTTGCTGATGAGCGAACCTTCCGCTTCAGGGTTAAATGTATTTTTTATCCAGAGGGGAATGTTTTTATTAAATACAGGTTGAATCGTGGGCGGATAAATCACCTTGGCTCCGAAATGCGACATCTCCATCGCTTCCGCATAAGAAAGTTTTTTAATCGGAAAAGCTTTGCTGACCTTTCGCGGGTCAATCGTCATCACGCCATCTACGTCAGTCCAGATTTGCAATTCCGAAGCGCCCAATGCAGCTGCTACGAGGGAAGCTGTATAATCGGAACCGCCTCTGCCCAGCGTGGTGATTTCATGAGCGGGCGAGCTGCCGATAAATCCTGGGAAAATAATCAGGCTGTCGGTTTCCTTGTAATATTTTCGGATGAGGTCATAAGTTGAATGCAGGTTGACATGCGCGGTTCCGAAGTTGTCATCTGTTTTAATGAGTTTTGACGCATCGGCAAGCACTGCGTCAATACGTTGATTCAGAAAACTTTTCGCAACGATGTAAGCGGATAACCTTTCTCCGAAACTCATCACGAAATCCAAAGTCTTGAGGGAAAGTTCTTTCACAAGAAAAACGCCATGCAGCACATCTCCCAATTCGTTGAACATCATTTTAACCTGGGCAGTAACAGCGCTTTGATGTTTGACGTCAATCAGATTTTTCACTGACTCAAGATGTCTTTTTTCTAAGCGATTCAGAATTTCCTTGTATTCGTCATTACCTTTTTCCGCGAGTTTTCCGGCTTTCAGCAAATCATCGGTGACACCCCCAAAAGCCGAAACGATGACCACAATACGGTCATCTTCCAATGCTTTTTTTACAATGCGGATTACGGTTTGAATATGTTGAGGTGAGCCGACAGAAGTACCGCCAAATTTGAAAACTTTCATAGAGTGAGGAACAACATACGTTTAAAAAACGCCTAAAGTTACAAGTTTGAAATAGTTGGAAATAAAGAAACGGCAGGCTGTGGATAAATTGAATTCAAACCAACAGTATGTGAAATGGAATCAGTCCGTATTTTTTTTGCCTTGCATTTTTCGGTAAGCCATCGCGCCTCCACTTGCAAGCAAGAGAAGTGTAAACAAACCGCCATCAATCGGAATGCGGGTATCATCGGGCGGCAAAGGTTGCGCAAACAACGGAAGTGACAGGAGCATCAATACAGTTAAAATTGCCGGAATGATAAATTTTTTCATGGGTTTGTTTTACGTCATCGGTATTTCAAAGTTATTCGAAATAGATGGGGGGAGATAATAAAAACAGAATCTGATCAAGTTTTTAATACTTCACCAATTTGACGGTCTTTTGAGAGGTTTTTTCCGTGATATCCAAATAATAAATTCCTGTTGAAAGCCATTGAATATCCGTGAGTCGGATGGTATTTAACCCTTGTCTGACATCCATTCTCTGCTGTAGAACCACTCTGCCCAACAAATCGTTCAATTTAATTTGCAGACTGCTTTCTCCGGGTACTTCCACTTCAATCACAATTTGTTCGCTGAATGGATTTGGGAAAACACTAATCTCAAATTCATTGACAAGATGATTGATGCCGGTGCAATAATCCACAATCACCGTGGCAAAGATGCTGCTGGTGCAGGTGTTGGAATCCGTGTATGAATAAATCACAGAATGAGTGCCCACACCGGCATTTCGCGGACTGAAGACGTTGTTGTCAATACCGGGACCATAGAAAGCACCTCCTTCCGGGATTACGGGAAGTTCAATAATGTCATCGTAAATGCAGAATGTCAAATCAACTCTTTCGAGCGCAAGTTCAGGTAAAGGATGCACAGTGACAAAATGAGTGTCGGCTATTGCGCAACCCAATAAATCGGTATGTGAATAGACGATGGCATAATCCTCTCCAACTCCAGCCTGAACCGGGTCGAATACATTGACTATCACACCCTGACCGCTGAACTGTCCCCCGGCAGGCATCCCGGACATGACAACCGGATATGCATCCACACAGTAAGCATCATCCAAACCAAGCAATCGGACTTCCGGATTTGCATAAACTGAAATCAGGATGGTATCCGCATTGGAGCAGTTAAATGAATCCGAATAATGATAGATTATTTGATGTATGCCAATTTCAGCGGTTTTCGGTTGGAATTCATTTCCGGTAACTCCGTTTCCGGTGAAAATTCCTCCTGCGGGATGTGCATTTATATTGACATTCCCGTAATTCAAACAATATTCATCCGAAACGCCATAAATATACACCAGCGGATTATCCCGCACGGATAAACTAATAATCTTGATGGCAGTGCAGCCATTCGAATCGGTGTAGTCGTAAGATACATTGTGGTGATTTCCAACACCTGCCTGCTCCGGGTAAAAATAATTTCCCGCCACGTTCAACCCGGCAAATACCCCTCCCGGAGGAGTCGCTTCCATTAATACCGGCTCATCGCTTAGGCAGTAAGTAGTGTTCATTGTAAATGTAACTTGCGGCAAAGCGTGAATCGTTACTTGCTGAAAAGCGGTATCTCTACAGCCTGTGGGTGCGGTATATCGGTAAGCGATGGTATGTGTGCCGATTCCTGAATAATAAGGAATGAAATTATTGCCCAATATACCCGGACCGTTGAAACTGCCGCCAGCAGGTAATCCTGAGATTGAGTAGCTGTTGGTTGATTGGCAATAACTGCTGTTCAATCCAAGAATGCTTGCGGTTGGTTTTGCTAAAACTGTTACCTGTTTGGAAGCAGAGGAACTGCATCCGGTTTGGTTTGTATATGTGTAGGATAACACGTAGCTGCCGGGGGCAAGAGAAGAAGGGCTGAATTGATTGCCGTTCACGCCATCACCCGTGAAGATTCCTCCGGATGGCGAACCGCTTAAAGCAACATCAGGATGATTATTACAATAAGATGTATTCAAATTGCCAAAGGTTACTATAGGATTCGATTGGATAGATACTGTGACCGAAGCTGAAGCTGAACAACCGTGTGAGGAGGTTGCTGTTACGGAATATGTAGTATTGGCTGTCGGACTGACGGTGGTTGATGCACTTGTGGAGCCATGATTCCAGACATAAGAGATTCCGCCTGTGGCAGTGAGGGTGATGCTGTCACCCAAACAAATTGTGGTATTTTGCCCAGCACTTACATTGGGCGGTGGATGAACCAATAAAGATGTAATTGCCACACTGTCACAGCCATTTGATCCGGTAAAAATATCATGGTAATATCCCGAAGTCGTGCGGGATGCTCCACCGATAAAAACACTTTCGCCCTGGCAGATTTGTGTGAAAGTGTTGGTGACCAACGGCTGATTCACTGTCAAATTTGTAATGATGATACTGTCACACCCGTTTGTGGAAATAATGGTGTCCTGATAACTCGCGCTTTCTGTTTGATAAGCGCCACCCAGCAGGATGCTGTCTCCCGAACAAATTGTATGATTTGCGAAAGCAGTCATTTCTTGAGAAACTGAAAGTTCTGTAATGAGGATGCTGTCGCAACCCGCTGTACTTGTCAGAGAATCAACATAAATACCAGCCGTGGTTCTGAATGCTCCTTCCAAATAAATACTGTCACCATTGCAAATGGCTACAGCAATGTTTTGAAAGATAACTGGTGAAACATTTAATTCCGTGATGACAATACTGTCACAACCGGAAACTGAAAGGAATGTGTCAGAATAAGTACCGCCAGATGTTTGAAACGCGCCTGCGGCAAAATAACTTTCGCCCTGGCAAATGTTGATTGTAACGGATGATACGAATGAAGTTAAAATGCTTAAATCAGTAATCGTAATGCTGTCACAACCTGTGCCTGTTGATAAAGTATCATAATAAATTCCGGCTGTGTTTTGGTAAGCGCCTCCGGCATAAAAGCTGTCATTGTCGCAGATGGAAATATTCCGGGTTAAAAGAATTGCAGGAGAAACTGTTAAGTCGGTAATGATGATACTGTCACAACCATTAACTGCCGAAAGCGTGTCATAATAAATTCCGGAATTTGATTGGAAATTACCGCCAGTGAAGTATTGCTCGTTATCGCAAATCTGAATTTGCAGTGGGGTAATTAATGCAGGAAGTACTGTCAATGAAGTAATAATAATACTGTCACATCTATTAGCCCCAGATAATGTGTCATAATAAATTCCGGTTTCAGACTGAAAATCACCTCCGGTAAAATATGTTTCACCTTCACAAATTGCTGATTGAATTTGAGTAGTTGAAGTTGGCAGCACTGTCAGATTGGTAACAATGAAACTGTCGCAACCGCTTGCGGCAATCAATTCATCATAATAAATTCCAGAAACAGTTTGATAATCACCCGCTACAAAATAGCTTTCGTTATCACAAATAGTAACTTGAACATTTGTAAAGACTGCGGGAATGATTGAAAGCTCGGTGATGATGATACTGTCACAACCATTCACAGCACTTAAAGTATCAAAGTAAATTCCGGAATTATTTTGAAAATCTCCGGCAACGAAATAGGTTTCATTCTCGCAAATCGAAATCTGAATATCAGTAGTGAAAGTTAGCAGCACAATGAGTTCGGTAATAATCACACTGTCACAACCATTCACAGCACTCAAAGTATCAAAGTAAATTCCGGAATTATTTTGAAAATCTCCTGCAGCAAAATAGGTTTCATTTTCACAAATCGAAACCTGAACGTCCGTTGTAAAAGTTGGCAACACTATGATTTCCGTGACGATGATACTGTCACAACCATTCTCCGCGCTCAAAGTGTCAAAGTAAAATCCTGAAGTATTTTGGAAATCTCCTGCAACAAAATAGGTTTCATTTTCACAAATCGAAACCTGAACGTCCTTTGTAAAAGTTGACAGCACAGTGAGTTCGGTAATAATCACACTGTCGCAACCATTCTCTGCAATTAAAGTATCAAATTAAAATCCTGAAGTTTTTTGTAAATCTCCTACAACTAAATAGGTTTCATTTTCGCAAATCGAAATCTGAATATCAGTAGTGAAAGTTGACAGCACAGTGAGTTCGGTAATAATCACACTGTCA
>JBGTCY010000317.1:0-7894 GCA_041748615.1 Chitinophagales bacterium | reverse complement strand
GGTGGTAAAAGACGTGTTTGGTCCGCAGCAGGAATACGTGTATGTCGGCTTCCGTCACGCGGGGGCAAACACCCGCGACCGTTTGTTGCTGGAGTTGTTAGGTTCCATTCTTTACAACGGCAAAGCGGGATTACTCGACCTCAATCTCAATCAGAAACAAAAAGTCCTGAACTCCTCAACCTATTCTATCGTGCGTGAAGATTTTGGCGCGTTGCTGCTTTACGGAATGCCGCGCCAGGGACAAACCTTAGAGCAGGTGCGCGAGTTGCTGTTGGGACAAATCGAATCAGTAAAAAAAGGCGAGTTCGATGATTGGTTGATTGAAGCGGCAGTTAAAAACATGAAACTTGACCGCATCAAATCCTACGAACGCAATCGCGGCAGAGCCGACCGTTTTGTGGAATCTTTTGTATTGGGGATGCCCTGGAAATCCATTGTCACCGAATTGGATGATATGGAAAAAATTACTAAAGATGAATTAGTGCAGTTTGCCAACAAGCATTACAAAAACAATTTTGTGGTCATCAACAAACGCACGGGTGAAGATAAAGAGGTGCATAAAGTTGAAAAACCCTCCATCACTCCGGTCGTGATGAACCGCGACTCTCAGTCGGTTTTCCTCCGGCAGTTTGAAGCCTTTGAGTCTGACAGAATTGAGCCGGTGTTTGTGGATTATAAATCCGCGATTAATACACAACCCATTCGTGACGGATTGGAATTTAATTATGTGAAAAACGAATTCAACGAACTGTTTGAACTCTATTACATTTTTGACATGGGTTCAGATAACTCGCGTGAAATGGCGATTGCCGTGAAATATTTACCTTATCTCGGCACCGATAAATATTCCGCTGAGGAATTACAAAAAGAGTTTTTCAAAAAAGGATTGAGTTTCGATGTTTCCACTTCGAAAGACCAGGTGTATGTGACGCTGACCGGGCTGGAAGAATCATTTGAAGAAGGCTTGCAGCTTTTTGAACATGTGCTTGCCAATGTTCAGCCTGACGCGCAGGCGCTCAATGATTTGATAGATGGTATTTTAAAAGAGCGCATGGATGCCAAGCTGCAAAAATCCAACATCCTGAATGTCGCGCTCGTCAACTATGCCAAATATGGTCCGAAATCTTCTTTCACTAATATTCTCTCCACGCAGGAACTCAGAGCTTTATCGCCTGAAAAACTGACGGGTATTATTAATGAATTAAACAGCTACCGTCATCGTATTTTTTATTATGGAAAAAACGCGCCCGCGCGAGTTTTGCCGGTATTGGAAAAACATCATGCCGCTCCCGCGCAATTGAAAGATTATCCTCAGGTAAAAAACTTTCCCGAGTTGGAAACCGCAGACAACAAAGTATTTTTTGCCAATTATGAAATGGTACAAACGGAAATGGTTTTAATGTCAAAAAGCGAGACTTACAATAAAAACCTGATTCCATACGCGAGCCTTTTCAGCGAATATTTTGGAGGAGGATTGTCTTCCATTGTTTTTCAGGAAATCCGCGAGCAAAAAGCGCTGGCATATTCCGCTTATGCCTACCTCTCCTCACCCCGCTTGAAAAACGAATCGCACTATGTGATTGCCTACATCGGCACGCAGGCGGATAAGCTGCATGACGCGGTGAATGCCATGCAGGAACTGATGAACAACATGCCCGAAGTCGAAAACCAGTTCAACTCCTCACGTGAGGCAACCATGAAACAAATCGAGAGCGAGCGGATAACAGGTTCGAGCGTCTTTTGGTCTTATGAAACTGCCCGCAGGCGCGGACTTGATTATGACATCCGCAAGGATATTTACAACACCATGAAAACCGCTTCGATTGCCGATTTGCGCCAGTTTTTTGATGCCCAAATCAAAGGCAGAAATTACAACTACCTGGTACTCGGCAAAAAAGCCAACATGGATATGAAAGCGTTGGAGAAATTGGGGAAAGTGGAAGAAGTGAGTTTGGAAAAGATTTTTAATTACTAAGCAAATGATTGAAGAGATTACAACCGGATATTAATGTTATAAACCGTTTTCTCTTTTTTCTTTTCGATGTAGTTATACACCAATTGGGTGGAGTTTCCTTTTTTCGCGGTGGGAAGTTTAAACCGGATATTGATGGTCTTATTGAATGTCACCCGCATTCCCCTGTTTTTTACACTTGAAAATTTCAACAGCTTCACCACTCTCAGCGCTTCTTCATCACACCCGTATCCGATACCGCTGATAACTCTCGCAAGCAGCACAACACCTTCCTGGTCTATTTCATATTTGACAGTAACGGTGCCTTCGATTTTGTTTTCCAGCGCGGCTTTCGGATATTGTAAATTTTGATGAACGAACTCCCGCAAAGCTGTCGAACCACCCGGGTAAGATGGGTGCTTGATAAATTGTTCGGGTTTGTTTTCTTTTTTCATGTAAGAATAAAAAAGACCAACCAGGTAAGCAACAGCACCGGCACTAAAATGGGAACTGAGTAGCGGATAACATATCCGACAAATGAAGGCATTTCAACGCCTCCCTGTTCCGCAATCGCTTTCACCATAAAGTTGGGCGCGTTGCCGATATAGGTCATCGCGCCAAAAAATACGGATGAAACTGAAATGGCTATCAAATCTTTGGTGTGCGCTCCCACAAATTCAAGGACCTGCTCCGGTCTGCCGATTTCCAACCCGTATTTTCCCATACCTGCAGCAAGGAAATTTAAATAAGTAGGCGCGTTATCCAACACACCGGATAACATGCCTGTTGCCCAATAAAGCGTGTGCACGGAAACCAATTTGATTCCTGCTTCCGAGCCGGCAAAATTGCTGATGAGTTGCAAAGCGGGCATCATGGTCGCAAAAATTCCGATAAACAAAAACGCCACTTCCTTGATGGGTTCAAAATTAAATTCATTCCCTTTCAAGCACTCCTTATCTGATGTTTTATAAGCCAGGAATGCGGTAACAAACATGATGATTTCGCGAATGTATGAAAAGCGGGTAATCTTATCGCCTTCCACGACCGTGATTGCGGGTACCCAGTCTAGTACATTCGGGTCTAAAAAAACCGCGCCAATGGTGATGGCAAGCCACAACACATTTTTCGCTCCGCGGAATTCTATTTTCCCTGAATATTGAGTGGCAGTTTTTTTTGAATTTTCACCATAATTTTTCTTGTCAACAAAGTAAAAAATCAATGTCAGCATTCCGATGCCAAACAGCCATTTGGGCCAGATAAACTCCAAAGTCCAGAAGAAAGGAACGCCTTTCAAAAAGCCGAGAAAAAGCGGTGGGTCGCCAATGGGAGTCAGGCAGCCGCCAACATTACTGATGATGAAAATGAAGAAAACAATGTGATAGGGTTTTAGCCGGTCTTTATTCAGCCGCATAAACGGGCGAATGAGCAGCATGGAAGCTCCGGTTGTTCCGATAATATTTGCAAGCGCTGCGCCCAATATCAACAGCACGGCATTCACGGCAGGCGTGCCTTCCTTATCCACCTTGATGAGAATGCCGCCCGATGCGACAAACAACGCAGTAAGCAACGCAATGAATGAAACGTATTCGGCAAGCGAATGAACCGGATGATGTGTATCATGCAAAAATCCTACATAATACACGACCGTAATCGTGCCGAGCAGAGCGGCAACCACCGGATAATTCTTATGCCAGAAATGCGGATAAAACAAGGGTCCCGTGGCAATCATTACTAATAACAACACAAAGGGAAACACCGACCACAAAGCGGGTTCGGGATGATGCGCGTGAGCTTCTTCCGGCTGTCCGGTTTGTTCGGAAACAGCGGTAACAGTTTCACTCGCGGGAGGTTCTTCTGCAAAAGCGGGACTGAAATTCACAAACAAAACCGTCAACAAGAAAACGAACGCGGAGAGGGATTGAATGAAGGACGATGCGTGTTTCAAAGGATTAATTTTTTAAGTGCAATATCCAAAGCTCTTTTGGTGAGATTTTTTTCATCCGCTGAAACTTCCCTTAATTCCTGAAGAGCAAGCAGGATGGTATCTGATATATCATTGAATATCGCTTCATCGGTGATTTCAATTTTTGTGGCTTTCATCAGATAGGCAAAAACACGTGCCATGCCGCAGTTGGCGATAAAATCCGGAATCAGGCTGACTTGACGGTCAAGCTGCTGCGTGGTGGAGCCAAAGAAAATATCTTTTTCAATAAACGGTGCATTCGCCCCGCAGGCAACCACTTGCAATCCGTTTGAAATAAGTCTGTTCATATTTTCAGATGAAACTAATTTGGATGCCGCGCCCGGAATAAAAATGTCGCATGGAATTTCCCAAAAAAACTTTTCCGCTTCTTCATTACTGATGAGTTGCTCACTCTGCAACTGATTGTTTTTACGTTTCTGAAACAATTCGGTTACTTCCTCGAAAGTCAAACCTTCTTTTTTTATCACCGCGCCATCACGGTCTTTGATTGCAAGAATTTTCACGCCATCCTGCGCCAGGTAATAAGCGGCAGCGGCAGCAACATTCCCCCATCCCTGGATGATGGCTGTTTTCCCTTTTAACTCTTCCGCTTTGAATAATGTATAAAAATGTTTCACGGAATGCGCCACACCATAGCCGGTGGACATATCAGCAACCACATATTTTTTTGAAATGTTGGGAGAAAAGCGCGGGTCTTCCAATTTTTTGGAAACACCCTGTCGCAACTGACCAATCAGCAGGATTTTTTCACGCTCTGCCGGATGAAAATGTCCGGTAACAATGCCTTCCTGCGGATGCCAGATTCCGAATTGCTCCGTGAAAGGAATGACATGTTTCATTTCATCCACATTCAGGTCGCCTCCGGTTCCGTAGTAGTTTTTCAGCAGGGGAGAAACCGCCTGAAACCAGCGTTCAAGCACTTCTTCTTTTCGCGGGTCGTTGGGGTCGAAATTGATGCCTGACTTAGCGCCCCCGATAGCGGGACCTGAAACCGTGAATTTGATTTCCATGATTTTTGCAAGCGTTTCCACTTCGCCCGCGTCTAATCCTTTGCGCATCCGGGTGCCACCGCCTGCCGCGCCATTCCGCAACGAATTAATCACCACCCATCCCTCCGCATCGGTATGCGGGTCTTTCCAGTTGAAAATAATTTCCGGCTGCTTGTTTTTAAACCGGTTGAGCAACTCGTCCACAGCGATGTCTTGCAGAGATGTTTCCATTTTTTAGCAGGTGCAAAAGTAATCACTGTGCAGGATTATGCGATTACTATTTTTTCAGGACGGGGTTGGTTTATGACAAGCTGGACTCTATGTATTAACTCGCAGGTCAACCTGAGCGAAGTCGAATTCGCGCGATGGTCCTTACTCCTCACCATGACAACTCAAATGCAATTTTGTCATACCCTTTTTGATAATGACGAATAGAATTTCTTTCAGGGCATTAAGTTTTAAAGAACTTTTTCCCACTCAAAAGGTTTATGAGATCGTATTTTTCATGTTAAGTTTAATGGAAAAGCCGTAAGTATTCCATACTCCAAATAAAAAAACTCTATTTTTGTCTTCATTAATTCACTGAAAATGAATCAGGTTTTAAAAAAAATAATTTTTCTGATTCCGGTAATTTGCTTTCTGCTGATACCAGTTTTGACACAGGCTCAGCCTGGTCCTCCTCCGCCACCGGGTCCTACCAACATTCCTTTTGACACACTATCACTCCTGCTTTTAATTGGCGGAGGATATGCCGCTTACAGGAAAAAGTTTCTTCAGCAAAAGGAAGTAATTTAAAAGAACTGTTTTTAACACAGCCACTTTCACTTGAGTAATAATTCCAATTCAGAAGCTACAGTTGCCCAAGGTTATCACAAATGGATTCAACCGGGTCTTTTTGTTCTCAAGCTATTCCTCATTTGGTTTTCCTGGAAAATTTTTATTTGGTTTATCGGGGAAGAAAGTGTCCCATTGAATCAGCGCTATTCACCCCTGTTAAGCGGCTGGTGGGAGCAACTCAATGACCTGCTCAGGATTGTCATTCTCGTTCCAAGCGAATTACTCCTGAACATTCTGGGCTATCAAACCGAATTAGTGAATGATTATGTTTTGCGAGTGCAGGGATATGGCGGCATTGCCTTAGGAAATTACTGCCTCGGTTTTCAACTGATGTATTATTATGTCATGCTGATGGTGATTTCGGGTATCACTGTAAAGAAAAAAATATTCGGTATCATCACCGGACTTTTCATCGTTCAGGTTTTGAATATTTTTAGAGTGGCGGGGTTGAACCTGATTGATGTTCATGCAAAGCATCTCATGTGGATTAGCCATGATTACATCTTCAATTTCATTGTTTTTGGAATCCTGCTTTTGTTCTACTATAAATTGTTGAAATAATTTTTCCTGACGGAACTTTTCTTTTATTCCTCATAAATTGAGATGAGTTATTCAGTGGTAATTCATTGTAATACAACCGAAATAACAACTTAATGATAACAAAGCGAATGACAACTGAATGACAGCATAGCGAATGACAACTGAATGACAACTGAATGCAGAAATTGATTTCCAAGTTTTAAAAAATCAGCAATACACCGCCATACACCAAGATGCCTGCCAGCATCAGCAAAAAAGTGTAAGGCAATAATTCTTTCGCCTTCAATCCGGTGATACCCAATAACGGCAGCGCCCAAAACGGCTGAATCATATTGGTGAGCTGGTCGCCATAGGCAAATGCCATGATATTTTTGGGTAAAGAAATTCCGGTATCCAAAGCGGATTGCACCACCACCGCGCCCTGCACCGCCCATTGCCCGCCACCGCTGGGGACGAATAAATTCACGACTGCCGCGCTGATAAAAGTGAATAGAGGAAGAGTGAATGCATTGGAGACGCTCACGAAAAAATCCGCGAACAGGAGCAGTAGTCCTGAATATTTCATCATGCCCATGATGCCCGCATAAATCGGGAATTGAATGAGAATTCCGGCTGCGCCACCGACCGCTTCATCCACCGCTTTTGCATATCGGCTGATGCTGCCATGCAATAACACACCCATTCCGAAAAGGATGAAGTTGACATAATTCAGTGTGATGAAAGAAAGCAGGGTACCCCCCGGATGATGCAGGGCTTTGTAAATTCCAGCGCTTAAAATCAGGAACGCAAACAGATACGCGAGCCATTTTGCATGGTCTAATTTTTCAGCGCCCGTTGGTTTTGCGGTATTTTTTGCTGATAATTTTTCAGCGTTTAAAAAAGAAAATTCAAAAGCTGTTACGGCTTGTTTTTTTCCTGTAAAATAAAAAAGCAGCGGCACTAAAATCAGGATGGCGGCAGTTGCAATGATATTCATGGCGGAAAACAGGGTAAGGTCAACCGGGATGACACCGGCTTGGGCAACTAAAAAATGGTCCGCGCCCGCAACGGTCAAAGGCGCTGAGCCGGAAAGTCCGCCATGCCATACCAGCATCCCCGCATAGCCGGCAGCGCCAACCAGCGGATAGTTAAACGGGATGTTCCGGGCGACTGCATGTTCAGCCGCTTTCCGCGCGAGCAACGCGCCAAAAATGAGTCCCAATCCCCAGTTGAAGAATCCCATGATGATGGCAAAAAAAGCGATGATGGAAGCCGCGCTTGCGGTGTTGGTGCAACGCGACACAATTTTTTGAATAATCGAATTAAAAAAAGGTGTCAGCGCCAAAGCGTGACCTAACACTAAGATGAGCGCCATTTGCATCGCGAACTCAAGCAGTTCCCAAAAACCCTTTTCCCACCATTGTAAAATCAGCAATGGATAAGCGGTTGTATGCGTTTCAAGCACGGGCGGAGCTACTTTGTATTTTTCAGTAAGCGCGTCATATTCATCTTTGCTGACCTTTATTTTTTTGCCATTGATGACAATTTCATTTTTGGATGATGAAACCCGCTCTTCGGGCTGAATCACGAAGAGCAACGCGATGGTAATAAAAG
>JBGTCY010000316.1:0-9189 GCA_041748615.1 Chitinophagales bacterium | reverse complement strand
CAACTGCAATTTATCCTGATACAAAAATGGTTGTTGAGTTGGCGGAAACTGTTACACAATTCTTGAAAGAAGTTACATCATTCACAGATTAGGTTAAGCGTATCAAGAAAGTCTATGCGCAGAAACAAGGAAGCCCATTATTCCAAAGAGCACCACAGTTTTTTAAGCATGCATAAACTATTGCGATAAAATGTTTTGAATGGGCGTAATGAAGTCTGAACCTATTAGGCGCTTATGAAAATGTTACTTATCACTTCATACTTTTTAAGGCACCATCATTTAAAAAATATTTACGACATTTTTGTCGTAAATAAAAAGAAATTGATTAGCTTTGTAAAAAATTAAACCGTCAATGTTTTCGAAATCCTGTGAATACGGAATCAAGTCTATCCTCTATATCGCTTCCCGGTCGCTGGAAGGCGAACGCGTAAAAATTGACAAAGTAGTTGAAAACACAGGCGCACCGGAAGCGTTCACCGCCAAAATACTGACCGCCTTAATCAAGCACCGCATTTTAGAATCTAAAACGGGACCGGATGGCGGGTTCCGGATTGACGCGAAGAAAATGAAGGAAATAATGATTAGCCAAATTGTGTTCGCCATTGACGGAGATGGCATTTACAACGGATGCGGGTTGGGCTTGAGCGAATGTAATGACAGCCGGCCCTGCCCATTGCATCATGAATTTGTCAAAATAAGGACACAGCTCAAGAATATGCTGGAAACCACCACCATCTATGATTTAGCCGCGGGCTTGAAGTCCGGGAAATCCATTTTAATAAGATAAAATAAAATGAATATTATGAACATCACAGAAAACAACACCATCAGCGAACTGGTTGCACAAGACTATCGAACTGCTTCTGTATTTAAAAAGTACAGCATTGACTTTTGCTGCAACGGAAACCGCACCATCCATGAAGCCTGCATAAAAAGCAATATGGACCCCTCCGCACTATTGATCGATTTGGATCAATCCGTGAAGAAGAACAATAACAACTCCACGGATTATCAATCCTGGCCTCTTGATTTGCTGACAGATTATATTGAGAAAAAACACCATCGCTATGTAGAAAACAAAACGCAGGAAATTATACCGTATCTTGAAAAAATCAGAAAAGTGCATGGATCAAATCATCCTGAATTAGCGGAGATAGAAAACCACTTTAAGGATTCTGCCGGAGAACTGGCGAAACACATGAAAAAGGAAGAACTGATTTTGTTTCCCTATATCCGGAAAATGGTGAACCATCAACTCAGCGGCTCGAAGGTAGATGCTCCGCCTTTCGGTACAGTGCAAAACCCAATTACGATGATGCATCAGGAACACAACACGGAAGGCGAGCGATTCCGCACCATCTCCCAACTTTCAGACAATTACACACCACCACCTGACGCCTGCAGCACTTACCGGGTTGCTTTCGCGCTGTTGAAGGAATTTGAAGAAGATTTGCACCTGCATATCCATTTGGAAAACAACATCCTTTTTCCACAGGCTGTCGCATTGGAAGAAACATTAAAGCTCAACTAAGATGAAAAAAAGAACTCCCATCAAAAGGAACAGCGCCTTACAACCTCTTAGCCGGGAACATCATCAGGGTTTATTGCTTTGCTGGAAAATCAGAACGGGATTTAATAAGGGAGTGGACGAGGCGCGCATCAAAGCCTATTGCGACTGGTTTTGGAACAATCACTTGCAGACGCATTTTAAAGTGGAGGAAAAATTCGTATTCCCGATTCTCGGCAACGAAAACGCATCGGTGAAACAAGCGCTTGCCGAACATCAGCGGTTGCAAGGGTTTTTTCAGGAAAAAACGGAAATCACAGCACATCTCCGGTTGATTGAAACTGAATTAGACCAACACATCCGGTTCGAAGAACGCGTATTATTTAATGAAATTCAAAATGCCGCCACACCGGAACAATTGGAACAGCTCGCTAAACAACACCATTCTGAAACAACGCATGAAGATTGGAAGGATGAATTTTGGACATAAAAACAATAACGATATGAAACCACAAATTGCAGGATTGATTTTAATTGCCGCTTTAATTTCCGGCTGTGGAAATAAACCCGGCAACACAACAGTTAACGAGCATTCCGATACACAGCAATCCGACCGGTTAAAACTGAACAATGGCGAAAAGTGGAAGGTGAACGAAGAGATGACGCCCTTTATCAGGAATTCCGAAGAATTGCTGGCTGATTTCAGGAATAACAATGAGAGCGACTACAAAGAACTTGCAGGCAAACTGAAGGAAAATAACAACAAACTCATTTCAAGCTGCACCATGAAAGGCGAAGCGCACGATGAACTGCACAAGTGGCTGTACCCTCATCTTGAATTGGTCAAAAAACTTTCCAAAGCAAAATCAACGGAAGAAGTCCGTGTGATAATTGATCAACTCCAATTTTCGTTCGATACTTTCAATTCATTTTTCCAATGAAATTTTAATACCGATTTGCCGCTGGAGGCAAACCTGCGGACTGAACCCCAGGCGGATTACCATACTTCAACTTACTGATGAAAAACCCGCTATTCTAAGACTTAACTACCGCCCAGCTATTTAGCTGTTTATTTATTGTTCATTGCAAGAGTCAGCAGAAAGAAACTGTCTGTCAACGCCATTACGCTATGAGTAATATTTTCCTGTAATGCAATCATTTGTCCTTTTTCTATCAGAGAGCTTTGTTGTTCTGCGATAAAATTTATTTTTCCTTCCAATACCTGAACGCTGATTACTCCGTTCGCCTGATGTGGTTTTAATTCCGCGTTCCCGCGCAGTCCGATGAGCACAATTCTCATCGTTTCTGATTTGAAAATTGTTACAGAATTTCGGTCGCTGTCTTTCCAGGTCGTTTCATCTTTTATTTGCCCGATGAATTGATTCAAATTCATTTCTACTAAAGGGGCATTTAAAACACGTTCACCCTCCGGACGCAGTGGTGTTGATTCAGTAGATTTATTTTCCACCGCGATATCTGTATCATTAGTTCTTAACTTTTCTATCAATTTTGAAGTTGCTTCATCTGCTGAAATACCATAACCATTTACCAAAGTCCCCTTCACATCATTTTTTATTGAAGAAATTGCATATAGTATTGACTGGCAATCGGGGTCTGAAGCGCCTTCAAAGCGATAGACTTTGTCAATTTGAAAATCGTCCGGAGATAATATGAGATTCGTTTGATGACATACGATGCAATCATTCATGATATTAAAGTCGTGTGTGTATCCTGACTTGATGAGTCCGTTGATGGTTTCAGATAATGTTCCGAAACTTTCTTTTAAATTAATTTCATTCATCTTTTAAAGGTATTTATATATCTTGATATTTCGCCCTTGCCGGTCTATGCAAAGATTTTCAGCACAGCAAGACCTGCAAGCAGTTCATTGTTGGTCGGGAAACGCAAAAACAATCGCATAGACCAACAATGGCGTTAAATTTCCAGAACTGCCCTATTGCGATACGCTCAACTGTCGAGCGCTCATGCGAATCGGCTTCTCGGCATGTTGCCTCATAAACTTCATCAATTGCTCATTGAACATATCGGGATTTTCCATGTTCGAGACATGACCGGCATTTTCAATGACGCACAAAACGGAACCCGGAATATTTTTATGCATCTTCTGAGATTCTGTAAGTGGCGTAATCTTATCTTCACTTCCAACCATAATCAGCACGGGAATCGAAATCTCCTGCAGCTTTCGGCAGGTTGTCTTGCGTTCGGCTAACGCGATCATGGTTTTCCGAAGCGAATCTCTGGAAGTATTCACAATCATTTCCCTGATGGCCGCAATCTCATTTTGCTTTGTTGCATCAGACGCGGGGGCAAAAAGATTTTTGATACTCTCATCGGCATATTGCTCCACCCCGTTTTTCCGGATGCTTTCGATGGCTTTCATCCGTTTTTCTTTCACTTCGAGCGTATCGTCAATACATTGAGTGTCGCATAACACCAGCGCGTCAAAGCTATGAGGGTATTTTTCCATTGCGTTTAATGCGATGTATCCGCCCATTGACAATCCGCACAACACAGCCGTTTCTATTTCCAGCGCATCCATTAAGGCAATCAGGTCAGCGGAAAAAACATCCATGGAGAAATCGTTATAACCGGCATCGGTTTTTCCATGCCCGCGCACATCATATGTAATGACACGGTAATGCTCCGACAGCGCTTCCGCCTGCTTATCCCACATGCATCTGTTAAACGGAAAGCCGTGAATGAAAATAATTACCGGAGCGTCAACCGGTCCTTCATCGCTGTAAGCGACTCTGATATTATTAATGGTTCTTTCGATATTGTTTCCTAAGCAGCGCATGGTTGGTAGTTTTTATTGGGCAAACTGCCCTGTTATATAAATTCAAGCTACGCTTGTCAATCGTTCGGCTGTAACAGTTTGATGATTCAGCCTGACGATGCGCAGCTTGTTAAAGAAAAGAATAATCAGATATACCGGATCAATTTCATACCAGCGCGCGCCAAAATTTGCGCTGGATGGCGCGTGGTGATGGTCGTTATGATAGCCTTCGCCCAACATCAGGAAATCAACGGGAAATAAATTACGGGACGTGTTTTTGAGCTTGAAATTGATGGTACCGTATTTATGCCCGAACCAGTTGATGATAGCACCGTGAAAGGGTCCCATCAGGATGACAATGGGAAGCAGCAGAAAGTACCAAACGGAAGGCGCGAAAACAATGAAGAACACGGTGTAAGCGGTAATCCAGAGTGTTCTTGACAAGATGGATTCTCCAAATTTGTCTAAAGCATTCCATCGCGGAATGTTTTTCATAAATTGTTTCTCCGGTTTAATTTCTCCGTTATAAATGCCGGAATAAAACTTTTTGGTCTGCCAGATCATGGAAAATACATTTGAAAAATACTTAGGGGAGTGTGGGTCTTTTTCCGTGTCGGTGTAGGCGTGGTGCATCCGGTGCATGGAAGCGTAAGCGAAGGGACTCATAAAAGATGAGCCTTGCATAATATAAGTAAAAAGATAAAATGAACGCTCCCAAAACTTGCTCATGGAGAATGCGCGGTGTGAAGCATACCGGTGGAGAAAGAATGTTTGCGTGAAGAGGGAGAGATACCAAAGCGAGATGAAGAAAATCAGAATAACCATGCTTAAACCTTTTTTTTCAAAGGTGAGGATTCTCTCCTAAAAACTGTTACATAATTCTTGAAAAGATTTATATAATTCTCTTCAGTGCTCACTTCTTAATGCCATCACATCATTTGATATTAAAGTGAATGTGTGAATCCTGTAACATCTTTTTGAAATTATGTAAGGCTTTTCGTCTGGCTGCTTATCATCTTGTGAAGATAATTCACAATAAAATCAAATTCAAAATGGAAAAAAATCAAAATCAAAAATCTGGGAACGGCACCTCAGACCACGGCATGTTAACAGGAATGTTTCGTGACCGTGAAAGTACTGAAAGCGCTTACAACACATTAAATGAAAGAGGTTACTCAAAAGACGACATCAATTTAGTGATGTCGGACGAAACCCGTAAAAAACATTTTTCAGGTGATAACAAAGACACTGAAATTGGAACTAAAGCTGCCGAAGGTGCTGGAAAAGGTTCAGCGATTGGCGGTACTGTCGGTGCAATTGCAGGCATTGTAGCTGCCATCGGAACAAGTTTTATTATTCCGGGGATTGGTCTTGTGATAGCAGGTCCTATTGCCGCGGGTTTAGCAGGTGCTGGTGCAGGCGGGATTACCGGTGGTGTAATCGGGGCGCTCGTTGGTTCTGGAATGCCAGAAGCGCGCGCTAAGTTATACGAATCAGGAATCAAAGACGGAAGCATTGTTTTGGGAGTTAATCCTCGGAATGACGAAGATGCCAAATACCTCGAAAATAATTGGCGTACTAATAAAGCAGAAGAAATTCACAGTTAGAATTTTGTATAGAAATAAAAACGGAATAACTAAGAAAGTCATTCCGTTTTATAACCAAAATATCAATAATAATTATAACATCTAAATAAAATAAAAATGAAAAAGACTATCCATATTAAAAAAACATTGCTTCAGGTAACTTTTGTTATCACGTTTTTACTAATTGCATCAAGCGGTTATAGCCAAAAAACTGAAGACAACAAAGTTGTTAATCGTGAACACAACGATACAAAACATGATAACAACAAGCAGCATGAAAAAGACTCTCAATTTCTTGTCAACGCTGCTGAAATTAATTTGCAGCAAATTCAGTTAGGACAACTGGCACAGCAAAAAGGAAACACTTCGCATGTGAAGGAATTGGGAAAGATGATGGAAGAAGCGCACACAAAATCACAAAGGGATTTAACCGCGCTTGCTAATAGTAAAAGGATAACCATTCCAACCTCGCCAAACGGTGATGCTCAGGATAATTACAAAAAATTAAATGAAAAATCAGGAGATGACTTTGATAAAGCGTATGCCAGCAGGATGGTAAAAGGACACAATGAAGTTATTAAGACTTTTGAAAAAGCATCTACAGACAGCAGCGATCCGGAAATTAAAAATTGGGCAACGTCTGCACTGCCTGACTTGCGTAAACATCGTGACCACGCAGTTGAATCTCATAAGAAATTCGCTGACATCATGTATTTCGAAAAAAAGGAAAAAAAATGATGAAAACAGAGAAAATAACCGCAGATAGGAAACTATAAAAAAATTACAAATCACAAAAAGCATATCACAAAAAAACACCAATACCAATTAAACAAAATTTAAAATCCGCTTACTCTTGGTTTTTTTAGAATTGAATGTGATATGTTTTTTGTGATTTATTTTTTAGGCGCTTAAAACAACTTGATAGTAAATATTATTTTGTGTGCGCATTTAATATATCTTGAACATTGTATTTTAATATTAACAGTAACTAAAAAAAATCAAAATGGAAAAACAACAAGTAAAAAAAGAAAAAGCGATTGAAGTGCTCAACACACTCATCACGATTAACAACGACAGAATAGAAGGTTATGAAACCGCGTCAGAAGCAACTGATGAACATGACTTAAAAACATTGTTTTCGCGTTTCATTTCAACCAGTCAAAAATGCAAACAAGAATTAGTGAAGGAAGTAAACACTTTGGGTGGTGAGGCAGCCGAAGGTACCATGACTTCAGGAAAATTCTTTCGGGTGTGGATGGATGTTAAAGCAGCGCTCACCGGCAAAGACCGCAAAGCCATTCTCGACTCTTGCGAGTATGGAGAAGACATGGCTTTGGACACTTATGATAATGTATTTAACAATGAATTGGAGCATTTAAGTCCATTACAACAAACCATGGTGAGTTCACAACGTGTGTTGATAAAATCCGACCACGACCATGTAAAAGCAATGCGCGATGCATTAGTTGACGCATAAATCATGCTGTTGATATATGCAGATTGATGTGTTGTAATAAATGTCAGGAAAAATCTTTATAATTTGTTGGATTGGCACGGGAATTACCAATTTGTTATCCGATAATTTATAAGCGATTTTCCTGACATTTTATTTAATGGATAAGCAGAACTGAACAACATTATGATACTTCAATTAGACCCTTCAATCTTAGTAGAAACTCCTCTGGGAACCGGACAAGCGCTCTTCATCATAGATTACGGGATGCACCAAAATACATGTTGGGTGATTGCGCTTGTTAAAGACGGCATCATCAAACATTTTGATTGCAACGATGTAATTCTATCTACAAATCATACCTACGGATTAAACCTCATGAAGAATAAAAATCAGCATAAAAAATGAATAATCCATTAATTTTTCTGAGTTTAATACTTGTTTTATTTTCATGCAATATCAAGAAAAGTCCAATTCTTGAAGATTCCGATAAAATAGAAGAAAATTTAAATATCGTATTACAAGAAAAAGTATTTTCAAAAGAAGAACAACAGGCATTAACGCCACAATTGGTTTTAGACCGATTGGTAAAAGGCAACGAAAGGTTCAAGGATAACAATTTAACCGTGCGAAACCACTCCGCACAAGTTCGTAATAGTTTGCAGGGACAATATCCCAAAGCGGTGATTCTTTCTTGTTTAGACAGCAGAGTCCCGGTGGAAGATGTGTTCGACAAAGGCATTGGAGATTTATTTGTAGCCAGGGTGGCGGGTAATTTCGCAAACCCTGAAATATTGGGCAGCTTGGAATTTGCTTGTCATGTTGCCGGAGCAAAAGTTATTATTGTTTTAGGTCATCAGCATTGTGGCGCAATCAAAGCTTCCATTGACAATGTTCAAATCGGAAACATTGCAGCGCTTACAAATGGAATCAGACCGGCAGTAGAAATGGCTTTTGATTACACAGGAGAAAAATCATCCCAAAACAACCCGTATGTTCATTATGTTTCAAAAAAGAATGTTTTGCACACGGTAGATTTTATCAGAAAAAACAGCGCCATCTTAAAAGAAATGGAAGATAAAGGAGAAATACAAATCGTTGGCGCGATGTATCAAATGGCAACAGGTAATGTTGAATTTTATAAATAAAGATTTAACTAACTTTTTGATTTTTCATTTTACATGCCGTATTTTTGATTTGTAAATACGCGCAAATGAGCAAGCAAATCGTTTATACCAGTAAACTTCCCGAGCAACTCATGAAAGAGTTGGATGCCTATTCCGGAAAACTCAACGTAACGAAAAAATATCTCATCGAGAAAGCGCTCATTAAGTTATTGAAAGACCTTCGGAGAGAAGAATACAGGCGCTCATTCAAGCGCATGGCTAAAGATAAGGAGCATCAGGAATTAGCTGAAATGGGAATTGCCGACTACCTGAAAATCATCGAAGATTGAAACAAAAGAAAATCTGGCTCGCCAATCTGAACCCCACTCGCGGCAGAGAACAACGGGGCATCCGTCCTGTGCTGATTATCAGCGGCAATGAAATGAACGCTCATTCCTCAACTTCCATCGTTTGTCCCGTCACAAGCAAGATTAAAACTTTGCCGGATGTTTGGTGATTGCCAAAAACAAAACCAACGGACTTAAAGAAGATTCCGAGATTCTGACCCATCAGATTCGGATGATTTCTCAGGAGCGACTGCTGCAAAAATGGGGAGCCATCACCGATGATGAACTGAAAAAAGTCATCGAAGGTCTGAACGAAATTCTGACTTACTAAGCCCATTTCATTACCCGCCTTGCGTGGCTTGTCCTGAAAATCTTCGCTTAAATCGGCAATGG
>JBGTCY010000315.1:0-20532 GCA_041748615.1 Chitinophagales bacterium | reverse complement strand
CTGGAATGTTTATGGAAACTTCCATCGCAACCTGAACGAAGTCACTAAACTGGCGGAAGGAGTTGACCAGATTGACATCGAAACGGCATTTTCAACAGCTGGCTCATTCGCGATTGTCGGTCAACCTTATGGTTCTTTCTTTGGCACTTCATGGTTCAGAGATGATGCAGGCAGATTAATTATTGACCCCGATGGTCTGCCCATTGAAAATCCGGCAAGTACCTTCGTAGGCAATCCCTATCCCGATTATCAGATTGGTCTTGGTACAGTGCTTTCCTACAAAGGTGTTTCCGTCAGAGCTTTGTTTGACATGACACAAGGATTGGAAGCCTGGTGCGGCACCTGCGGTAGGTTGAATCTTTTGGGAAGAAGCGAGGAATCTGAAGCCCGTGACAGAACCTATTTGATTGAAGGCGTTATTCAAACCGGCAGCGACCCGGTAACAGGAGCGCCCATCTCTGACGGCACAGCTAATGACATTGAAATTGGCGCGCGCGATTACTTTACTTTTTACAAAGGCGACCTTGGCGCGTTAGAGGAACAAATGTATGACGCATCGTGGATTCGCCTGCGTGAATTGGGTATCAGCTATCAATATAATTTGCCCAAAAAAGTGAAAACACTGAGCGCGATTGACTTTTCGTTCACTGCGAGAAACGTGTTCCTGATTACCGACTATCCGGGGGTTGACCCTGAAAACAGTTTGACCGGTGCGGGTTCCAACATTGGCGGCTTTGACTGGTTCAATATGCCGAACTCGCGTTCATTCAACTTTGGCGTTAGATTACATTTGAATTAATTCATTCACAACTAAAACTTTTTAGCCATGAAAAAGCTAATTGCAATTATCATAATTCCGGTTCTGCTGTTTACAGGTTCCTGCAAAAAATATCTTGAATGTGAAACCTGTTTAACAGACCCCAACAATCCCTCCATTACAACACCGGCTTTGTTGCTGGCGGTTGGAGAGGTTTCTACTTTTGCTTCTTATGAAGGTCAGTTAGCGAGAATGGCAGGGGTATTTACCCAGCATCTTGCAGGAACGGATTTTCAGTTTATCGCCTTTGCCCGATACAATATCAATGACAATGATGTTGACAATGAATGGTTCCAAATCTATACGGACTGTCTGATTAATCTTAAACTTTTGGTGGATGAGTTTGGGGAAGAAAATCCCTGGTATCGCGGCATGGCAAAAGTATTAATTGCGATGAATCTTGGAATTCTTACAACATCATGGGGCGATATTCCCTGGTCACAGGCTTTGCAGGGAATTGAAAATCTCAACCCCGCTTATGACAGTCAGGAATCGGTTTATCAGGCGATTCAGGATTTACTGACTGATGCAATCGCTGACTTTGGCAAACCTGCCGGGGAAAATCAATTATTTCCGGGAACGGATGATTTCATGTTTGGCGGTGATACTGACGCATGGAGAAGAGTGGCGTGGGTGTTGAAAGCGCGTTACGCAAATCATCTCAGCAAAAGAAATCCATCCGGTTCAGCGAGTGATGCGATTAGCTTTTTAAACAGCGCTTACGCGGATGGTTTCGCTTCTCCCGCAGATGACGCGAAGACCATCCATGGCACAGCCGGCAATGAATTGAATCAATGGTTCTCTTTTAATAATTCCCGTGGCGGCTATCTTAAAATGGGTGAAAATCTGGTGAATCAACTCATCGGCACCAATGACCCACGACTTCAGTTTTATGCTGACACGGATGAAGATGGGGGTTATTCAGGAACACCAATCGGCTCTACTGATGTTACCACATCAAATGTTGGACCCTATTATGCTTCTCCCACTTCATCTATTCCTTTGGTTTCTTATGTGGAAGCCAAGTTTATTGAAGCGGAAGCAAAACTGAGAGGCAACGACCCTGATGGCGCTGCAACCGCGCACAATGAAGCGGTGTCAACGCATATCGCTCAGGTGACCGGAAGTTCTGACCCGGCTTTTGAAGCGGCTAATGCCAATGAAACAGCAGGCACCATCACGCTGGAAAAAATCATGACGCAGAAATATGTCGCTATGTTCCTGCAACAGGAAAGCTGGACAGACTGGAGACGCACCAACATTCCCGCGCTGACACCCGACCCGCGGGCGGTCACACCCAACAAAGAGATTCCGAGAAGGTTAGTGAGTCCGCAAACTGAAAATGTGAACAACCGCAACTCACCCAAGGTGACGAATCTGGAATTGCCGGTATGGTGGGACCAGTGATTGATTAGGATTTGTATTCATGCTGCTTACAACTAATCGTGGCACGACTCTAAGTCGCGCCACGATTTTTTTTATATCTCGGCATTATTCAGTATGTTCGTGGTTGTGTTGATGAAATGTACATCTCCAACCGCAGAGATGCAAAGTCGTAAAGTTAATGAGACCTCATAGGTTATAAAACCCCATAAGGTCTGATACTTATTAAATTTTGTTTTATCTGCAAAATTTTATCATACTCTTAAAAGAACAGAAATAGCAGCATGCGAATATTTTTCAATGACTAAAAAACCATTTTTTCTTTTATTAGTTTTTTTATTCGCTGTATTGGTGGGTTTTGCCCAAACCACCGTTGCCGACAGTCTGAATAATGAGTTGAAACAAACAACCAACGACTCGCTCAAAGTCGAGATACTTCTGAATCTTAGTAAGGTTTATTTTAGCATCAATCCGGTAGAAGCGATTGCGTATGCCACTCATGCCCTTCAGCTTTCTGAAAAAATCAAATATCAAAACGGCAGGGCGCAGGCATATAAAAACATCGGCATCGTGCATTACATTCAGGCAAACTATGTAGAAGCAATTCAGGAGTGGCAGAAATCGCTTGCCGTGTTTGAAGCCATGAATGATAAAGTAGGCATAGCAAATATCGAAAGCAACATCGGAGCAATCTATTACAATCAAAGTGATAATGAAAAAGCGCTGGAATATTATCTCAAATCACTGAAAGCGTCAGAAGAAGCCACAGACACCTACCGGATACTAACCGCTTCCATTAACATCGGTGCAGTTTATTCTGACAAGGCACATACATACCCGCATGCTTTGGAATATTTACAACGCGCTTTTGACCTTGCCGAAGCATTTGATGACGATGAGTCCATCGGCATGGCGGCTGTCAATTTGGGAGAAGTATATTTCAAAATGGATCAAGACACTTTAGCATTAAAATATTTTGAGCGCTCATTAAATGCTTTTGAAAACACCATTCAAATACCTTATTCGCTTAATTATATCGGCAAAGTTTATCTGAAGCGAAATGATTATAAGACCGCCATGCAATATCACAATGAAGCCTACCAAATTTCCATACAATGGGACGCTTTAATTGACATGGCGCAATCATTGTTCGGCATTGCAGAAGTTCACCGCATGTCGGGAGCGGTATCGAAATCCATTCAGCCATACACGGAAGCTGAAAGTTTGGCAATTACCATCGGTGTGGAAGGAGCAGGAGAAACGCTAAAAGATATCTACGAGGGATTATCCTTAGCTTATTCCGATTTGTCGGATTATAATAACGCTTTCAACTATCAAAAACTGCTGCTGAATATCAAAGACAAACTATATACCCTTGAGATAGCCAAAAAACTTCAGGGATTGGAATTTACTTTCGATTTAGAAAAGCAAGAAAACAAGATTAATCTGCTTACCAAAGACAAGGAAATTCAGGAACAGGAAATCGCCCTTCAGAAGTTTGTGCGCAATGGTTTTGTAGGCGGGTTTGGATTGATGATGCTGTTTGCAGGCGTGTTTTTTACGCAGCGCAACCGTATCTCGAAAGAGAAAAAACGCAGTGATGAATTATTACTGAACATCTTGCCCGAAGAAACTGCTGAGGAACTAAAAGCCACCGGCTCCGCCAAAACAAAAAGTTTCGAGTCGGTTTCCGTTTTGTTCACTGATTTTAAAAACTTCACGAAGGCAAGCGAAAGTTTATCTCCCGAAGAGTTAGTAAAAGAAATCAATTACTGCTTCAGTGAGTTCGACAAAATTGTATCCAAATACGGCATTGAGAAAATCAAAACCATCGGTGACGCCTACATGTGCGCAGGTGGGCTGCCTGTGGCAAACACCACTCATGCAGAAGATGTCGTGAAGGCGGGGTTGGAAATGCAGGAGTTTATCGAAAAAAACAAACACGACCGAATGGCGAAAGGACAGCCCTTTTTCGAATTGCGGCTCGGCATTCACACCGGTCCGGTGGTGGCGGGAGTGGTTGGTACAAAAAAATTCGCTTACGACATCTGGGGTGACACGGTAAACACCGCCTCCCGCATGGAGAGCAGCGGTGAGGTAGGCAAAGTGAATATATCGGCATTCACTTATGAGTTAGTAAAAGACAAATTCAAATGCACCCACCGTGGTAAGGTTCAGGCAAAAAACAAGGGGGAGATTGATATGTATTTTGTGGAGGGTAATGTGTGATGTTAAATGTTAGACGTGAGATATGAGATTTGAGACGTTAGAAATGAAACGTGAGACATGCCGCTGGCGCAAGCCCTATCGCTGGCGCAAGCGTTTCGCTTGTGCCTAACAGTTCGGCACAAGCGAGACGCTTGCGCCAGCCTTACAGCGGATTGTCGCCAGCCGTCTTTCTAACATCCCAATCCTCACATCTCCCCTCTCACCGCCTCATCAACCCCTCGGTAAATTGCTGAGCCGGCAGCAATGAAACAACGGTTGCGGTCAGCCATGTCATGCTCAGGATGAAAATGCTGTTGCGCCAGAAGATTTATGGAAGGTAATTTTTGTAATAAGGCATGTTTGTCAGAGAAAAAGTAAGCGGAATCACTGCAAGTCCGGTTCCTTCAAAATGTTTTTTTCATACTTTCACGCTGCAATTTGAAATTAATTACATTCTGTGTGGAGTGTTTTAATTTGAGTAGTTTAGAGTTTTCAGTTAGTTGATAAGTTACGGACGACTGCGTTTTTTATTTTTTATCACTCAAAACTGAATTATCTAAACTCAAAACTGAATTGTCCAAACTAAAAATTGAATATGTTTGACGCATCCCTGTTTCCCGCACTCGAAAAATCAGTAGTTGAGCGCTTCAAAGCAGCTCCTGCATGGCTTACCTACCATCATCTCGCGCATACGCTTGATGTGGCGCGTCAAGCTGAACGAATTGCCGGTGCCGAAGGTATTGAAGAGCATGAAATCCTGTTATTGAAAGTCGCTGCATTGTTCCATGATATCGGTTATCCGGAGGGTCCGAAAAATCATGAAGAAAGAGGCTGCGCATTTTTTTCAAGTGAAGCCGCTCTATGGAATTTTTCAAATGAAGAAATAGAACAAATAAATCAAATTATTCTGGCAACCCGGATGCCGCAAACCCCTAAAAGCAAATTGGAAGAAATCATCTGCGATGCCGATTTGGATTATCTCGGCAGGGATGATTTTTTTTCATTGGGCAAAGAATTAAAAAAAGAATTCCTGCATTTTAATATTGTGAAGAATGACGATGAATGGAGGGGTAACCAGCTTCGCTTTTTGGAAAAACACCGCTATTTTACCCCTTCACAAAACAGCCTGAGAGAGCCGGTCAAGCAGAGAAATATATTGAAATTGCGCGTTGAATGAAGTACTGCTTCTTTAAATTTTAAATAATTTATTATCTTGTACTCCGATTAAATGCCATTTCGGGCATTTTTTCAATCTTTTTTTAGCTATGCTGACACAAACCGAAAGAAAAGATTTACTTAATCGCACCATGTTTTTCAAAGGCACTCAAATGCAATTGATTGACGAGCTGGCTGCAATCATGAAGCCGGTGCGCGTAAAGCCTGATGAGCTGATAATTAATATCGGGGATGATGGCGATGGCATGTTTGTTATTCACAGCGGCAAAGTAAAAGTGCATTTCGAAAACCTCACGGTCGCAGTGTTGAGCACCAATGATGTTTTCGGTGAAATGGCAATTCTCGAAGCTACTCCCCGTACCATGTCTGTGACAGCGATTGACGCGTGTGAGCTTTTTTTTATCAACCGGATGGCATTCCGCTGTATCTTCAATGAAACCATCGGCAACCAGGGGTTTGTCAACCTGCTTATCACCCGTATAAAAGGTGACAATTCCCGCACGATAGAGGAATTTAAAAAGCGTGAAAAAGAACTCACCGATTTGGTGAACCAGCGTACATATGAGTTGCAGCAAAAAAACGAAGAACTCATTCGCACGCAAAAATACAAAGAGCAGTTTCTCGCCAACATGAGCCACGAAATCAGAACGCCCATGAACGCGGTAGTTGGATTGACCAATCTCCTGCTTAAAACAGAAATGGAACCGCGTCAGATGAAATACCTTGAAACGATTAAGCAGGCGTCAGATAACCTGTTAGTCATCATCAACGATATTCTTGACTTTTCAAAAATAGAAGCCGGAAAACTCGATATAGAGAAAACGAATTTCAGGTTGGACAAAGTGATGGAAGGCGTCATCAACACCATCCGGCACAAAGCGGATGAAAAAGAACTGAAATTGGAAAAACAGTGTGACGCAAACATTCCAAATGATTTGATTGGCGATCCGGTGCGGCTCAATCAGGTACTGCTCAATCTCGCGGGCAACGCGGTGAAATTCACCCTGAAGGGAACTATAACTATTTTCTGCAAACTGTTGGAACACGATGGAAAAACGGTTTTGCTGCAATTCAGCGTTGCCGATACCGGCATCGGCATATCGCCTGAAAAATTATCCAACATCTTCGAAAGCTTCAGCCAGGCGGAAGCCCATACGACACGCACCTTCGGAGGCACCGGGCTGGGATTGTCGATTTCAAAACAATTAGTAGAGTTGCAAGGCGGCTCCATCAGCGTTAAAAGCGAACTTGAAAATGGCTCGGTTTTTTCGTTTACCATTCGTTACCCTGTCGGGGAGAAAACTGAAAAATCATCCGTTAATCATGCTCCGGTAATCAATCTTGAAAACATCAATATTCTTTTGGCGGAAGATGACGACTTCAACCAGATGGTGGCGAAAGATACCCTCGAATCAATGATTAATGGCGTGAACGTGGATATTGCCGATAACGGTAAAATCGCTTTTGAGAAAGTTAAAATAAATGAATACGACCTGGTGCTGATGGACGTGAATATGCCCGAAATGGATGGCTATGAAACAACGATGCAAATCAGGCAACTGCCTGCCCCGAAAGGAAATGTCAAAATCATGGCGATGACCGCCAGCGCCACCAAACAGGGACTACAGCAGTGTCTGGTTGCAGGCATGAACGACCACATCACCAAGCCCTTTAAGCCCGAAGATTTGCTGGCAAAAATTGCCGGATTGTTAATAGGCGTGAAGGTTGAATAGATTTATTTCAGTGCATGAAAATCTATATTTAACATCAGTTGCAAGCCACAAGCTGTTTGCTATTAGCGTAAATAACTCCGGCTTGATGCCTGCAACTAAAAACTAATAAAAAATGAACAACGCCACAACCGACCTCACCTTTCTGAAAACATTCACCGGTGACGACCACGAACGCATGGTGAAATACATCAACAACTTTCTGGAGTTGGGACCCGAAAAGGTATCCGCCATGAAGGTGAGCCTAAAGGAAAAAAACTGGGAAGAGCTGCGCTCTGCCGCCCACAAAATCAAACCGCAATTATCCTACATGGGTATCAATTCAATCAAAGACGATATTCTGAAAATCGAGGAATATGCCGCTGAAGCCAAAAACCTCGAAGAACTCCCGGCATTGGTGGAAAAAGTAACTGCCGTCTGTAATGACGCCTTCGGAGAATTAAGACAGTTTGTAAACGGAAACTAAAAACCTTAAACCCGTTTACAGTGTAATTATCCGCGGTATGCTACACCGCCCCGGGAAATTTATCCACATTGCCGGTAGCATAGAGAACGATGGCGATAATGACTATCAGAATGATGACCGCAGAGAGGAAATAGGTGGCGAACTTGTAAGCCTTCAGGTTTTCCATCAGCTTAAAACTCTTAATGATATTGAGGATGATGTTTTGCGTTCTCACAAAAGCGCTCTCTCCTTTTATCACGTAATCAAACGCGCCATGTTTCATGATTTCAACCGCCACTTCGATTTTATCCTGGCTTGACAGCATGATGACTTCCGTTTCGGGCGAGGCGGCTTTCAGCTTTTTTAGAATCTCCAGCCCGTTTTGCGCTTCTTTTTTCGTGCTGTTGAGGTGATAGTCGAGCACCACGACATCGGGTTTTTGATGCAGGTTGTTCAGACAGTCTTCTCCGGAGGAGAAGGTCGTTAAGTGCACATTCAGCTTTGAACTCAGGTGGTCTTTCAGCATCTGCGTGTGAGCGCTGTCGTCATCCACTAAAAATACGGTGTGTGTTTTGTTTGCCATGGTTGAAAAAAATTTTGGCTAAAATAATGAAATAATCTGTTCGGAGGGGAAAAATGTGAATTGGCGAGGTTTTTCCCGGTAAATTACTGCAATTAAGGAATCAATATACCCTCAATAACAGGTTTTCTGACTTTTATATGCTTTACTGAACACAATTCTTTTTTTACATTTCTTTCAGGCAGCATACAAGCTACCTTAAGGTCGTCATGCAAAGTGGAACTTAAAATCCCAGAGTCTTATGGCAGAAAATAATCCCGATAATCTAAAAAGGCAGGGACGACCTTTCGGTTTAAAGTTTAAAGTTTTCAGTCTGGAGTTTGCATTAAAGAAAATATCAACTGACAGAGCTGGCGCAGGAGTTTAAAATCAGTACGGAGACCGTGCGCAAACATGCGCATCATATCTACATCAAATTAGGCGTAAAAAACAAAATGCAGGCAGTTTTGAAATGCGCAGATGCTCTTCCGAGAGTTGAAGGAATTCCCCAAGTACAAAAGTCATTTATATTCAATAAAAGCCTGGATGACCCTTTATCGTGGTATTAATCGGAGAAAGATTCTCAATAAATTCATCCTATAATAGTTACTCCCCCCCCACAATTTATATTTCCGAGAATTTCTGCTACGTAAGTTGAATTACTTGAAGTTTTTTTTTACCTTAGCTCATAATCTAATTAATCTGATAAATTATTACAATCATTATTAATTAGTGTTAGAAGTATCAATTAAGACAGTTCTAAAAATTACCTCAAACTCCTTCTCCTTAGGAGAAGGCAAGGGATGAGGCAAAAGAGCAATTTTTAGAACTGCCCTTAAGAGTTTTCTTAAAAATTATTGCCAACCGATTTTTCACTTCTTATTCAAACCACGCCCTTAATTAATTTAAACATTTTTATATGTTAAAAACGATCCCCTCTCTTGCTGTCATTTTTTTAATTTTAATGACAACCGGAACATTCGCCCAATCTCTCAACGACTACCGCAGCGCGGCAACAGGTCCGTGGAATGTCGCAGGCTCATGGCAAAGGTTTGATGGCATAGCATGGGTAGGCGCTGTTTCCGCACCTACAGCCGCAACAGCGGGAATCATTACCATCAGAACGCCACACACCATCACTGTGAGTGCAGCGGTTATTGTTGACCAGGTTGTGGTGGAATCAGGCGGAGTGCTGTCTTTGACTGTTAATACTTTAACAATTAACGATGGATCCGGGGATGATTTAATTATTGACGGAACATTTAATATAAATGGCGGAATAGTACAAGGCGCAGGCAATATTGTAATTAATAATTTAGCCAATTTCAACTGGACGGCAGGAACTCTGCAGGGAACAGGAAATACTACCACTCATGCAAACTCTATAGTAACAGTGAGTGGTGGAGGCTCTAAAACGCTTGGTGGCGCACATGTATTAAACAACAACAGCACTTTTTACACACACAGCACCGGTATTAATCTTAATCTTTCAGGAACTGCAAAAATCAATAACACTGGCGAGATAGTAATTACGGGGCTCGGGGGTTTTGTTGCAAGTAGTGGTGCTACTATATTTGACAATGATGGGATAATTCGAAAAACCGGAACAGGAACAACTACTATCGGAAATGGTGAGTTTTTGGCTTTTACTAACAATGCCTCCGGTATTGTGGAAGTAACCGGAACTTCAGGCACATTGTTGATTAACACCACTTCTTCAATACACTCCGGAAATTTTAGTATTCCATCAACGGATAATATTATTCGATTCGAAGCTCCGCAAACATTTAATTCTACTTCATCATTTTCCGGCAGTGGAACAATAGCTGTTACGAACGGACTCGTAACATTTGAAAGCGGATGCACTCTTTCGTCTGACATTGCGGTGAATCATGCTACTGCTAATATTGTATGGAATACGAATGCCTCAATACGAATGTATGAATTTCAAGGTGGAAATTTTGAGGGAAGCGGCAATATCACTGTTACTACACAGTTTAACTGGTTAGCGGGTGATATGAAAGATAACGGTACTACTATTATAGCTGCAAGTGCCGAAGCAGCATTTACGGGACCTGCAAGAATGAATGAAAGCCGGGTGTTACAAAACCAGGGGGGCTTGGTTTATATGGGAACAAATTTTGGGTTGGGAGGAAATTCAGCAATCCTCAATGAAGGCAACTGGATGATTGAAGGAGATTTCAGTTTTACAGAAGAATTTTCAGCCGTAACAACATCTGTTGTAAACAACGGCACCATTACTAAATCAGATGGAGCAGGCATCAGCTATCTTTCCAACAACAGCACTATTACATTTTCAAATACGGGAACCGTAAATATTAATAGTGGTACTGTTCAGATTGATGGAAGCGGAACGCAAAGCGGAACATTCAATATCTCAGGTGGTGCTGAATTGACCGGATCCACCCTCAATTTTACAGGCACAACATTCACCAATCTTGGTAAAGTTTCAGTCAATGAGCTTTCATTTGCCGGCAGTTCCGCACAAACGCTGACCGGCAGCGGAGAAATTCAGACCTTAAGAATTAATAATGCTAGCGGAGTTACAATCACCTCCAATCCGACTGTTTATTTTAATCTTCTTTTGACCAATGGATTACTGCATACAGACACCAATAAAATAATCCTTGACGTTGGAGCCTCTGTAAGTGGCGCTTCAGAAAATAGTTATGTCAACGGCAACCTTCAGAAAAATTTCATCACTAACCTCGGCACCACCACTTTCAAGTATGAAATCGGTGATACAACAACATATGCACCGGCTACGCTTTCGCTCGTCAACGTGGGCACAGACGTTAACCCAGTGAACATCACCGGCTCGGTTGCTGATTTCAGCGACAATGAGAGTTCCGGCTCCGGCATCAATCAGAGTGCGAAATCAAATCTCTACTGGTTCATGGATTTGAATGACACTCCCGGCTCTTATAGTTCTTACGACATCACGCTCGACCTTTCCAACACCACCAACTCAGGCGCGGCAGGCGGCAGCATCGCAAATTATATCATTAGCCATTTTTCTAACGGTGAATGGTCGTCCACTACGGCAAGCATCCTCAGCGATGCTCCGGGCGACCGCAGAATTCAGGCAACGGGATTGGCAAGTTTCAGCGAGTTTGAAGCGGGTGAAGGTTGCTATCCGACTTACGAATTCCGCACAATGCAATCCGGCAACTGGAGTGATGAAGGAGTGTGGGAATATTTTAACGGCTGCGATTGGGTGGAATCATTCTACTCCCCAACTTTTGAAGACAGCACGATTACCATCCGCAGTAATCATTACGTGACTATCACATCAGCGATTACGATTGACGAGGTGGTAGTAGAGGCGGAAGGTGGTTTGGAAATCTACCTTGCCAATGTTACGCTGAATGACGGACCTGGTGTGGATTTGATGGTAGAGGGTTATTTGTATTTAAACAGAGGAAGAATCACCACCACCGGGGATATTGTGATTGCCGATGGGATGGGTTATTTGGACTGGGGTAATGAAGGGCGCTTAAGTTCCGCAGGAACATTAACCATTGAAAGCGGAGGCAAGGTAAGTGTCACCTCCAATGAGGGAGAAATATATATGGATGACGGCTTTACTATCATCAACAACGGAATTTTCAACTGGGATGGATATGATTATGTCTATTTCTTTGGCTCCGGTAATGCATTCATCAACAACGGTGAGATGAATTTTAATGATGACACCGATTTAGACTTTGGCGTAGCTTGTCCTTTTACCAACAACGGCATCATAAATATTTCTGAATTTTCACTGTTGCGGACAGGCTTTGGCTTCACCTTAGATAACTCAAACGGGGAAATCAATGTATTGAACAGCGCTCAATGGGAACTCAGGGATGACATGACTTTGGATGGTGAGATTTTTCTCGATGCCGGCTCTGAACTGGCGGGTAGTTTTCAGACCTTGGCGTTTATCGGTACAACTTTCAGTAATTATGGATATGTGTCACTGTTAAATGTTGCCTTTAATGGAGCAACTCAACAAGCATGGAGAGGCGATGGCTTCTTCAGGGGGGTGACCATCACAAATCCATTCGGGGTAACACTCACAGACGGGGGACCTTCAGTAGGTGAAACATTAAATCTTATAGAAGGTAACATCAACACGGGAGTATACTCATTATTTATAGCTGAATCATCCAATGTACTCCGGGCCGATGGGCATATCAACGGCAGTTTAGTGAAAAAATTTGCAACCAATGCAGGCGCTCAAACTTTCCGTTACGACATTGGCGACAACGGGGTGTATGCACCTATCACCCTTGAAATCTTCAATGTGGATGCCTCGGCAGAACCTGTGTGGATCAAAGGTTTTATCAGCGATTATCCTACCAATGACCCCACGGATGCCGGCCTGAAATCCGATGCGAGGACAGAGCACTTCTGGCATCTGGAATTGAACATCTCGCCTGGTTCATTTGACTCCTACAACACCACCTTCGACCTTACCAACACTACCAACAGCGGTGTAGAGGGGGGGGCTGTTGCCGGATACATCATCCGCAGGTATGACGCAGTAAGTGATAGTTGGGAGACAACTACTTCATCAGTTTTGAGTGACACCCAGTTTGACCGCACGATACAGACCACCGGCCTCAATGCGTTCGGCCTGTTTGCTGCCGGAGAGGAGGAAATACCTTGCACTCCCACACTTGAATACCGCTCAAAACAATCCGGCAACTGGTCTGTTGCAAGCACTTGGGAAACTTTTGACGGATGTGATTGGGTGGATGCAACTACTGTGCCTTCGGCATCTGACAGCACGATTACCATTCAAAGCACACACACTGTAACCGTGAATACAGTTGTATCCATTAACGAATTAGTGATTGATAACGGAGCCATTCTCACCGTCAACTCCGGTGGAGTAATAACACTGGTGGACCTGCCGGCATCAAATGAAATCACCGTAATCGGCACATTCAACCTCAACAATGCAGCCATCACCACCGGCACCGGAACAGTTGAAGTGCTCAGCAGCGGTACATTCAATTGGAGTGCCGCAACCATCTCTGGTGGAGTTGCGGTGAATATCAGCGCGGCCGGCTTATTGAATATTCCGGGTGTGGGAGGTACCGCCTTCCTCAATGACACCAGTATTATTAATAACTACGGCACCATTCAGTGGCCCAATGGCTCCAACAATGTGAGTTGCTCTTCAGGCGGATATGTGCAAATTAACAACTACAACGAATTTTATCTAAATGCCAATGCAACCATTACAAACCCATCAGGCGGGGTTTTCGTGCTGAATAATGCTCCTGCGGGGCAAATCATCAAGACCAGTGCTGTCAACTTTACTATCAATTCGACAATCTCTTTTGTGAATGATGGTGAAGTAAGCGTTTCGGGAGGTACTTTCACGGTTTTAAGTACTTCATTTACCAACGCTGGTACAATGGATTTAGCTTCCCCCGCTATTTATAACTTCCTGACAGGAAGCAATACGATTTTCAATTCGGGCAGCGCTTTCACAGGTTCTGGTGCGGTGAATATCAACGGCTCCACATGGACAGTGAACGGTGATATTGATTTCCCTGCCGGCTATGATTTGAATTTCTTCAATGTTTCGCTAATCAACGGCAGCGGCACACTTACGATGCTCAACGGCTCACAATTTGACTGGACATCGGGCGAAATAAGTGGTTCGGGTATTCTGCAAATAAATTCAGGCGCTGTGCTGAATATGATGGGAGGCGGTAGCAACATGGCGCTCAGAGGCACCCGTTCCATTGTCAACGATGGCGAAATTTTTTGGAACACGAATGGCGACATCGTCTATAACGGAGCAGGCACGAATGTGTCGGTGAGCAACCACGGCACATTTAATATCGGTGGCTCGGCAATTATTACCAATGGCGGAGCAGGAACATCTTTCACGTTCACCAATCAATCATCCGGCATTATCAATAAAACAGGTGCAGCAACCAATTCAAGGTTTGATGCCAATGTGGTTTTCAGCAGTCTTTCCGGGTCTCAGATAAATATTGCTTCCGGCACGCTTCGGCTTAACAACACCGCACCGAATAACATCTATGGAGATGTTACGGTTAATGGAGGCGCAACACTTGCAGGTTCGGGAACCATGATTGTTCACGCTGATGGATTTACAAATGATGGCAGCATCACACTTTCGCAATTAATATTTTCTACTGCATCGGAGCAGGAAATATATGGCACAGGAACAATTGACCATTTTGTAATTAACAATCCGTCTGGTTTGAATATGCCTTCCGGAAGTCAAACCATCAATAATACACTTACATTCACAAATGGCATCATCCACACCAATTCCAACAAAATCATCATCGCGGCTGGAGCAATAGTTAGTAGCGCTTCGGCAAGCAGTTATGTCAATGGCAACCTCGAAAAAATATTCCCGACAAATCTCAATGTGCAATCTTTCACATTTCATGTGGGCGATGCGGATGTCTATGCGCCCGTAACCATTGATATTTCCGATGTGGAATCCGGTGACCCCGTTAATTTAACGGCATATATCACTTCCTCCAGCCCTAACAGCGCCACTTCCGGTATTCTTCCGGGAGCGAAAGCAGACCGCTACTGGAACGTGGACCTCAATCCGGAACCCGGCTTTTTTGATTCCTACAATATCACCCTCGACCTCTCCAACACCACCAACAGCGGTGTGGCGGGCGGCTCAATTGCCAATTACATCATCAGAAAATATACGGACGATGAAGGCGAATGGTCAGCTACAATAGCGAACATTCTGAGTGATGCACCGGGTGACCGCAGAATTCAGGCAACGGGATTGACAAGTTTCAGCGAGTTTGCTGCGGGTGAGCCTGAATGTAATATCATTGTAGATGCGGGGAATCATACTTCAGTTTGTGCCGGACAAAATCTTTCATTAAATGGCTCATCCTCCACCGGCAGCGGAATTTGGACAACATTCGGCAGTGGAACTTTTACGGACAATACTGACCTCAATGCTACTTATTTTCCCAGCGCGCTTGATATCAGCACTGGCGCAGTTATCTTGTATTTAACCTCTGTTGATAATGGCGCTTGTTCTGCCGAGATGGACACCATCGTTTTAACGATTCTTCAAAATCCAACAGTTGAAATTGAGTTGAGCAATCCGGTCTGTGACCTTGATTTTGCAGAAGCAACGGCAGTGCCGTCAGGCGGCACTCCCCCTTATAGTTATGAGTGGAATACCGGTAACGTGACTCAATCCATCAGCAGCCTGTCAAATGCTGTTTACTCGGTGACGGTCTATGATGACAATACTTGCTGGAGTGTTGATTCTCTATTAATTGAAAATCTTTCCTACATTATCAGTTCAACAGATGTTTTCTGTTTTGGTGGGAATGACGGAACGGCAACTGTGAATATTCTCAGCGGAATGTCCCCGATTGATTATGAATGGAGCGATGAGCAAATAACCGCTACCGCCATTAGTCTCGATGCGGGCAATTTCGATATTACCGTTACTGATGCCGCAGGATGCAGCATTTCTCAGTCAGTCAATATCAATGAGCCAGCGCAGATAACAGCAGTCGTTAGTGTCTCCATCTGCGATGGCGGCAGCTACTTTGCTGAAGGCGAAAACCAAACAGCAAGCGGCATCTATTATGATACCCTTGTTGCTGTGAATGGCTGCGATTCTATTCTTACAACCAACCTAACGATTCTCCAGAATTCATCTTCATCAGATACAGTCACCATTTGCTCAGGCGATGATTATCTCGGACACACCACTCCGGGATTTTATATTGATACTTTATTGGCAGCGAATAGTTGCGACTCAGTGGTTTCAACCACACTCTTTGTTTCCGACCCCTCGGAATGTATTTTGCCTTACTACGCTCCGCCTGACACAGGAAAAGTGGAATCTATTCTCGGCTCTGAATTGACGCAGCTTTTCCTATATCCCGATTCAATCACCGACCCGGTGGACAATGCTATTTTCAGAAAATTTGGTGTGGATGTTTTAATCGAAGTGATTGCCAAAGAGGGTTTCTATGACGAACTCTATGCGGAGTTGCAATTACCACCTTACAATATGGATTATCTGATTAACAATGGTGATTCCACACTCATTATCACAGGCATTATCTCCATCGGCAACTTACTGTTGCTCGAAACAGACACCATCCGCATCAACTATGTGCGCCCGTATTTCCCGCCATTGACCAATCGCGGACTCACTTACACACAGGGTGACTCCGTGTTGCGCTCCGCGCAAGTAAGAGCGACCTTTGGTGTTGAAGGTGATGGAATAAAAATCGGAGTGCTGTCTGACAGCTACAATACGTTGCCGGGCAACCAAGCTTTGAATGACGTTAACAATGGCGACCTGCCGGGTTTGGGAAATTTATATAACAACAAACCGGTGGATGTAGTCGAGGATTTTCCTTTCGGTTTCGCGACTGATGAAGGAAGAGCCATGCTGCAAATCGTGCATGACATCGCACCCAAAGCGGAACTCGCGTTCAGAACCGGTTTCCTCAGCGCGGGTGATTTTGCCGAAGGTGTCAAGGAATTATATCAAGCCGGCTGCGATGTGATTATTGATGACATCACATACATCACCGAACCTTTCTTCAAAGATGGTGTGGTCGCCAAAGCGGTCAATTCGGTGAAAAATGCCGGTGTTTCTTATTTTACAGCTGCGGGCAACTATGGCAATAAAGCTTATGAAGGTGTTTTCACCCCAACCGCAAGACCATCCTGGTTGAATAATCCTGAAACCGTTGCGCATGATTTCAGCGGTGGCGGTAATGATATTTTTCAAAAGGTTTATTTACCGGCAGGTACTTATACGATTGTCTTGCAATGGGAAGATAATGTTTACACCAACAATGAATTGGACGGAACGCAAAATGACCTTGATATTTATCTGGCGGACATCAACGGAAATTTCCTTTTTGGTTTTAATAAAAACAACATCGGAGGTGACCCGTTTGAAGTGCTGCCGTTTACCGTGAGAAGTAATGCAAGAGCAAATATTGTCGTGGTGAGAGCTTCCGGAACTCAGGATGTAAGATTTAAATATGTTATTTTCCGCGGTGAAGCGGTGATTGAAGAATATGCCAATACAATGCCTTCATCATTAGTCGGACAAGCGAATGCTGAAGGAGCGATGACGGTGGGAGCGGTTCTTTTCCTCAATACACCCGACTATGGCGTTGACCCGCCCACAGCAGCCACCTTCTCATCGAAAGGCGGCACTCCGGTTGATGGTGCAGTAAGAAACAAGCCCGACTTCATGGCGCCTAACGGTGTAAATACCACTGTGAATATGGGTGGTGTAAATATTGACGGTGACGCCTTCCCGAACTTCTTCGGCACTTCTGCCGCTGCGCCTCATGCCGGGGCGGTTGCCGCATTATTGCTGGAAGCAAAAAAGAAATTCTTCCCCGGGGATTCACTCTTGCCTGATGAAGTCAGAAGCATTCTGCAAAATACCGCGATTGAGATGGACGCTCCCGGCTTTGATTACGCCACCGGCTATGGATTCATCCAGTCAGATTTAGCAATAATGACTTTCGCGATGCCGACTCCGGTAATTACCGACATTGTTTTGGATGACCCGGATGCAAATCCCGGAACCGAGCCGGTTACTTTCACGATTGAAGGAAGCTATTTTGATGAAAACACGGAAGCCTATCTCGGAGACGACCTGTTGCCGACTACTTTTGTAAATTCCACACAACTGACTTCATCTGCCGGAACTTTCGCGGGCAACCCTCCACTGTATGTGTGCAGTCCTTCCATTACGCCCAGCGGATTGGATGGCGGTTGTTCCGATTCATTATACTTCTTCCCGGATTATCGACCGACTATTATAGTGAGGGCGGACAACAAGGAGAAAAAATTCAGCGAGAAGTTACCGGAGTTTTCGGCTACCATCACGATTGATGGCTTGAGCCTGACGGACGCAAGTCTCACGCTCGGAGATGTCGGCTTGGAAAATATCCAATTTGCTACGCTTGCCACTTCCATGAGCACTCCCGGTTTGTACTCTGTAACTCCGTCTATCATCCCGCTGAATCCCGGAATTCCCGAAGAGTTGCTCTTACTGGAAACATATAAATATGAGTTTGTCACAGGCGTATTGACCATCGGCAAAATGCCGGTGATAATTTCTCCGAAAGACACTACGCTGACTTATGGCGACAAGATTGCCGGCATTCAATTCAACTATGAATTTGATATGACGAATGTGGATGTTGCTGACCAACCGGTATTCTTGGAAGCCATCAAAACCGCGCATGAAGCCGACCTCGCGGAGGGTGTGGCATTGGTGGACGGACGCGCTTTTGTGAATGGCAGAGCGTTTGTCAATGCGGACATTTTGGGATTGAGTTTCTTAGTCAGCGGCAGGGCGTTTGTCAATGGTCGCCCGTTTGTGAACGGCAGGGCGTTTGTCAATAACATCCCAACTGAATTTGACACCACGCATATTGTGGATGTGATGCTTGAGTCCGTTTTTCTTTACCAGGATAATTCGGATTCTACCGTGCTGGCGAATGGCAGACCATTCGTGAACGGCAGACCATTTGTGAACGGACGCGCTTTTGTCAACGGCAGAGCGTTTGTGAACGGTCGCGCCTTTGTCAACGGCAGACCGTTTGTGAACGGACGCGCTTTCGTCAACGGCAGACCGTTTGTTAACGGTCGCGCTTTCGTGAATGGCAGACCATTTGTAAACGGACGCGCCTTCGTGAACTCCACGGAAGTAGAAGACCAAATCAATCAATCTATCGTACTGATAGTTGACGAACAGGATACGACTTCCGCTTTGGAAAGCGATACCCTCCCCTATTTTTCAATCAACCTCGTTTCCGGAATTGATGTGGGTGAATGGGTGATTGCACCGGGCGCGTTGTTCAATGATAATTATGACATCACCTACGGATTGGGCACGCTGACCATTCTTCCGAAAACGCTTTTCGCGATTGCCGACAGCCAGAGCAGAATGTTCTGTGAAGAAAACCCTGAATTCACGATTACCTATAATGGTTTTGTGAATGAAGAAAATGCCGACAGCATCGAAGCGCCCATTGCAACGACAGTCGCTGTCCAAAATTCGCCTGCCGGTGAGTATGATATTGTGCTGGATGGCGGTTCGTCACCTAATTACATTTTTGTGTTGGAAAACGGTATTCTCACTATCGAAGGCGACTGCGATGATGGCAATCCATGTACGGATGATGTCTGTACGATTGGTGTCGGTTGTGAAAATATTTATGAGTTCAACGCGACCATCACTTGTCCTTTGGATGTTTATCAGGCCGCTGATGCCGGAGAATGTGTTGCAGCGAATGTCACGCTCAGCACTCCCACCATCACGGATGATTGCGGAGTGGTTACGCTTACCAATGACGCTCTTCTTTCATACCCGGTTGGAACAACCACTGTCATCTGGATTCTTGAAGATACCTATGATAATTCAGTGAGTTGCTCGCAGTTGGTGGTGATTACCGATGAAGAACTGCCCGTCATTCACGATTGTCCGGAAGATATCACGCTAAACGCTTTACCGGCAAATTGCAACACGCAGGTATTCTGGATTGCTCCAACGGTAACCGATAATTGCGGAGCAACGCTGAGCGGCAATTTTGAACCGGGAGATTATTTCAACCCGGGCAGTCACAAAGTCATTTACACGGCTGAAGACGATGCAACGAATGCCGTTCAATGTAATTTCAATATTATCATTCACACTGAAACATTAAGCGTGAATGCTGCTTCGCATGAGTACGCGTGCGGTTACCATGTAACTTGTCATAACGGCAGCAATGGTTCTATCACACTTGAGGTGGAGGGCGGCTGCGAATCTTACTCTTATTCTTGGTCTGGACCTGATGGATTCAGTTACTCCGATGCAAATCCTTCAGGATTGAAAGCCGGAGAATATCAGGTAACGGTGACAGACAACAACAATACGGCAGTATCTACAACAATCACCCTGACCGAGCCGGCACCACTGACGCAAAATTTCACCACTTCACTCTATGAATGCGGCTATAAAATCAGTTGTCACGGAAACAATGACGGAGCAATTGACTTGAATGTCAACGGAGGCTGTGCGCCTTATAATATTTCATGGACGGTGCTGGGTGGCGGAAGCGGAATCGTGCCGGGCGCTGAAACTCAGTCAGGATTAACAGCCGGAACCTATCGTGCGAATATCACGGATGCGAAT
>JBGTCY010000314.1:0-5976 GCA_041748615.1 Chitinophagales bacterium | reverse complement strand
TTGATTTGGATGGCGCAAAGGAAAAACGAATTATCAATCACAAAACGCTTGAAAAACTTGCAGCGAAAAGCGGACTCAAAATTGATTTTGGCGGAGGAGTTCGTTCTGAAGATGATTTGCGCATCGCATTTGAATGTGGTGCGATGCAGGTAACTGTAGGTAGCGCTGCGGTCAGTCACAAAACAGAGTTTTTAGAGTGGTTAGAAAAATATGGTGCGGAAAAAATCATTTTAGGCGCGGATGCCCGTGACAACAAAATCGCCATCAGCGGCTGGGAAGAAAAAACCGAAAAGGAAATCACGGAATTCATCATTGAATATCGTGAAGAGGGAATTGAATATGTGATTTGTACCGACATCGGCAAAGACGGCATGCTGGAAGGTCCATCATTTGATTTGTATGACAAAATATTAAAAACAAATCCAGACATCAAACTAATTGCCAGCGGAGGTATCACAACTCTTGATGATATTATAAAACTGTCAGAAAAAAATCTTGACGGAGCAATCATCGGGAAAGCGATTTATGAAGGGAAAATCAAACTGTCAGAATTGATGAAAGTATTTTGAAACAGTTAAATTTTTCAGGTATGAATGAAAAGTCTGTACTGGTATTATTCGTCTCTTTTTTAAAAAAACCAGATGCTTAAAAAACGCATTATCCCCTGCCTTGATGTGAAAGACGGACGCACCGTGAAAGGGGTGAACTTTGTTAATTTACGCGATGCAGGCGATGCCGTTGAATTGGCTAAAAAATATGTAGAGCAAGGCGCTGACGAGTTGGTGTTTTTAGACATTACAGCCTCCGTGGAAAAAAGAAAAACCTTAGCCGCGTTAGTTGAACGTATCGCGCGGGAAATCAATATTCCCTTCACGGTGGGAGGTGGTATCAACACGGTGGATGATGTATCCGTCATCTTACAGGCGGGTGCGGATAAAATCAGCGTGAATACGGCAGCGGTGCAACATCCGGAACTGATTAGTGAGTTGGCGGCTCGCTTCGGAAGTCAGTGTGTGGTAGTGGCGATTGATGCGAATCTCATCAATCACGAGTGGAAAGTTTTTACGCATGGCGGCAGGAAACCAACGGATACAGATGTTTTTCAATGGGCGAAAAAAATTGAACAACTTGGAGCGGGTGAAATTCTTTTGACCTCCATGCAGCATGACGGAACCAAACAAGGCTTCGCGCTTGAACTTACGTGCAGCGTCTGCGAAATCGTGAATATCCCTGTCATTGCTTCCGGAGGCGCTGGAAGTCCGGAACATTTCACAACGATTTTCCGGGAAGGAAAAGCGGATGCCGCGCTCGCAGCGGGTATTTTTCATTTCGGAGAAGTATTAATCCCTCAACTCAAAAATTTTCTCCAACAACAAAATATTCCAGTCAGATGCAATTAGATTTTCAAAAAGGAAACGGGTTGATTCCCGCCATCATTCAGCATCACCTCACCGGTCAGGTTTTGATGCTCGGATATATGGATGAAACCGCATTCCATCAAACAAAAACAGAAGGCAAAGTCACCTTTTTCAGCCGGACAAAAAACCGCCTCTGGACTAAAGGAGAAACTTCCGGCAATTTTCTTTTGGTGAAAGAAATCATTCCCGATTGTGATAACGATACGCTGCTTATTAAAGCCGAAGTGTCTGGTCCGGTTTGTCATACCGGAAATAATTCCTGTTTTAATGAAAATCACACGAAGGGTTTTCTGTATGAATTGGAAAACATCATTCAGCAACGCAAACAGCACCCGGTCGAAGGTTCTTATACCACCAAACTTTTTTCGGAAGGAATCAATAAAATTGCGCAGAAAGTAGGCGAAGAAGCGGTTGAATTAGTGATTGAAGCGAAAGACAACAATAAGGAGTTGTTTTTAAATGAAGCATCTGATTTATTGTATCATTTATTGGTGTTGCTGACTGAAAAAGGATATTCAATGGCTGACGTTGAAAAAATATTAAGCAAACGAAAAAAATAATATGCATCAGGCGACTCTTTTCATCATGATGAATATTTATGAAACAACCTTACCGTTGAAAAATCCGGTATTGATTTTCGCGCTCATTCTGTTCATCATCCTTTTCGCCCCGATATTACTGAATAAATTAAAAATCCCGCATCTCATCGGACTCATCATCGCTGGCGCGATTATCGGACCAAACGCGCTAAATATCATGCTGCGCGATGACAGTATCATCCTTTTCGGCACGGTCGGGCTTTTGTATATCATGTTTTTGGCAGGTCTTGAAATTGACATTGCCGATTTTAAAAAAAACAGCGGAAAAGGTGTTGTTTTCGGGATTTATACTTTTCTCATCCCTATGGGGCTTGGAATATTTGCCGGAATTTATGTTTTGAATTTTTCAATTCCCACATCCGTCTTGCTGGCAAGTATGTTTGCTTCGCATACCCTGATTGCTTACCCGATAGTCAGCAAATTAGGAGTCATAAAAAACAGAGCGGTCAGCGTGGCAATTGGCGGAACAGTGATAACAGATACCCTTGCTCTGTTGGTGCTTGCTGTCATCGTAGGTATGTCCACCGGTGAAATCAATAATGAATTCTGGATAAGACTCAGCGTTTCTATCTTGGTTTTCGGGCTGATTGTAATGCTGCTTTTTCCGATTATCGGCAGATGGTTTTTCAAACGGTTTGACGATAATATTTCGCAATACATTTTTGTATTGGCAATGGTTTTTCTCGGAGCGTTTCTTGCCGAAGCGGCAGGCATTGAAGCCATCATCGGAGCGTTCCTCGCAGGATTGGCATTGAACCGTTTGATTCCTCGCACTTCTCCATTGATGAACAGGATTGAATTTGCCGGTAACGCGCTCTTTATTCCCTTCTTCCTGATTGGCGTGGGGATGCTGATTGATTACAGGGCTTTTTTTAAAGATTGGGAAACCATCAAAGTAGCCATTGTGATGACCGTGATTGCTACCGGAGCAAAATATGCAGCGGCTTGGCTCACTCAAAAAACTTTCAGATTTTCCGTTGACGAGCGCAGAATAATTTTCGGCTTAAGCAACGCTCAGGCTGCAGCAACGCTTGCTGCGGTGTTGATTGGATATAAAATCATTCTCGGTGAAACCGAAACCGGTGAACCAATCCGACTATTGAATGACAGTGTCCTGAACGGCAGCATTTTAATGATTTTGGTCACCTGTACCATTGCTACTTTTTCAGCACAAAAAGGAGCACAAAACATCGCCCTCAGCGAAGCGCCCGAAATTGATGGCAATGACACCGACAATCATGAACGTATCCTGATTCCTATCAGCAATATTGAAACAACTGATGAACTGATTAACCTCAGTGTGACAGTCAAGTCCAAAAGCAACAAACAGGGATTGTATGCTTTAAAAGTGATTGACGATACCGAGTCGGATACGGCTGCTGACAATAAAGCAAAAAAAATATTGGACAGGGCGGCAATAGCAGCATCCGCTACGGACAATCATTTAAATCAACTTTTACGTTATGATTTGAATATCGTGAATGGCATCACCGGTGTCATCAAAGAACATAAAATCACTGACCTGATATTAGGATTACACGCTAACAAAAGTTTTATTGATTCATTTCTTGGAAATCTCACCGAAGGATTGCTGACAAAAAGTAACACCACTACGCTCATCTATAAATCCGTTCAACCCTTATCCACCATCAAGCGCCACGTGATTATCGTACCTGACCGCGCGGAAAAAGAAATCGGATTTCCATTTTGGCTGATTAAAGTGTGGAACATCGCCAGAAACACTGGCGCACAATTGATTTTTTATGCACCTACGCAAACATTAAACTACATCAAAGAAGTGCATGCCAAACATCCGGTTGAGTGTCTGTTTTTCGAATTCAGCGAATGGAATGATTTTTTGATTCTTTCAAGGGATTTTAAAAAAGATGATTGTCTCTGGATTGTGCTCAGCAGAAAAAATCATCCGTCCTATAACAACCACATGCCGAAAATCCCGAACTACCTGAGCAAATATTTTCGCGGAAATAATTTCATTATTGTATATCCAAAGCAGACTGGCGTTGCAGAATATGCCGGCACAAATCTTAAAAACATTTCCGTGCTGGAGCCATTTGAAAAATTCGATGACATCGGGAGTACGATTGCCAATTTGTTTAAGAGAAAATGAAACAGACAGGTCACTCTCCTGCTTCCGTCAATTCCAACCAACGATTGGTTTTCTGTTCTAAAAGCTTTATAATTTCACTGACGCGTTTCGAAACCATCAGCAGTTTTTCATAATCCTGTTCACCAGATTGAAGCATTGCTTCCAATGATTTTTTTTCTTCTTCTAACTTTTCAATTTCTTTTTCCAAAGCGGCATATTCTAACCGTTCTTTATAAGTGAGTTTCTTTTTTTCCTGCTGCCTTTCATCTGTTTTATCTTTCGCTTCACTTTTTTTCAAAGCGGCCTGCTGCTGACGCTCTGACTTTTCCGCTTCCTCGATTTCAATCCTGTAATCGGAATAAGTGCCAAGAAATCCCCGCACCTTTCCTTCTCCTTCAAAAATAAAAAGCGAATCCACCAGCTTATCCATGAAATAGCGATCGTGAGAAACAATCAGCAGACAGCCGCCAAAGTTTTCAAGAAACTCCTCCAGCTTTGTCAGTGTGAGTAAATCAAGGTCGTTGGTGGGTTCGTCTAAAATCAGGAAGTTGGGGTTTTTAATCAACACGGTCAGCAGATACAGCCTTCTGCGCTCACCACCACTCAGCTTGGAAACGAATGTATGCTGCAACTGTGGCGGGAACTGAAATTGATTGAGCAACTGCGATGCCGTAATCTTGCTGCCATCGCTCATTTCAATGACTTCGGCATGTTCTCGCACCGCATCAATGATGCGCATATCTTCCTTGAGCTTCAATCCATCCTGCGAATAAATGCCAAACACAATGGTTTCTCCGACATTGATTTTTCCCGAATCAGCTTTTTCCTTTCCGGTGATGATGTTGATGAATGTTGTTTTCCCAACTCCATTTTTTCCGATAATTCCAATCCGTTCTCCCTTTTTGAAGGTGTGCTCAAAACCATCCAATATTTTCAATTCGCCATAACTCTTATGGACTTTCTTTAACTCAAGTATTTTACCGCCAATGCGCGACATCTTTACTTCCAGCTTCAATTCCTGTTCAGTCTTTTTCCCGGATGCTTTTTCTTTTAAATCATAAAAAGCATCAATCCTCGATTTCGATTTTGTGGTGCGCGCTTTAGGCATTCTGCGCATCCATTCCAACTCCCATTTCATCATCCTGCCGGCTTTGTGGAGTTCGGTTTTAAAAACTTCCTCGCGTTCCGCCCGCTTTTCCAGAAAATATTCATAATTGCCGTTATGGCGATACAACTTGCCGTCACTCAACTCCAAAATCTGATTGCACACTCTGTCTAAAAAATACCGGTCGTGCGTCACCATAAATAAGGTGGAGGAGGATTGCTGCAGATATTTTTCCAGCCACTCAATCATGTCAATGTCAAGATGGTTGGTCGGCTCGTCCAGAATCAGCAAATCCGGTTTATCCAACAAAGCAAGCGCTAATGCCAATCTCTTTTTTTGTCCTCCGGAAAGTAAGCCGATGGGCAGTTCAAGATTTGTAATATTGAATTTATCCAACAGCATTTTCAACCTTCTGTCATAATCCCACGCGTCATATTTATCCATGTCGGCTGAAGCCAGTTCAAAAGCATTTTGATTGACTTCATTATAAGATTCCGTTTGTGCCGTCAAGGCATTTTCATATTTGCGAATGACTCCCAAAACCTGGGTGTGTGAACTCTCGATATACTGATTGATGCTCAGCTCGCCATCAAATGCAGGTTCCTGCTCAAGATATCCTGTTTTCAATCCATCGCGCACGAACACCGTACCGTTGTCAGGTGTATCTTTTCCGGCAAGAATTTTCAGCAACGATGATTTACCCGTTCCGTTATTGGCAATCAACGCGACTTTATCCCCTTTACTGAT
>JBGTCY010000313.1:0-3835 GCA_041748615.1 Chitinophagales bacterium | reverse complement strand
ACTGGTATGCTTACGGCAAAAAAATGAACGAGTCTGTAAATCAAGTCAGGCAATGGTTCTACGCAATAGCCTCCACTGACATTGCTTACAACCTATTTCAACTCTACAAAGAAGATGCTGTATTAATTAGAACTTAGCCTTAATTTGTTAATTGTTATTTATTATTCGAACCGCCAGGGTTACCGGAACGCTTAATCTGCGAATCTGAGGCAGATTATTTAGATTTTAGAGATTCAGAACTCCTTACTCCTCGCAAAATAGAATGAGTGATTCAATGGTCATTCAATGATTATTCATTGAATACCATTGGTACAACTTTTATTAAAATACAACCGAATAACAGCGAAGCGAATGACTGAATTTTTATATTGCGAAATGACTTAAAAATTTCAGAAGCGATGTAAGGAGTTCTGAAATTGTCAACATTATGAAAGTTGCCATGATACAATATGGAAAAACTTTTCGTTTGCATCTGTGTATTTGTATCTGAGAAAATAAAGCCATCGGATACATCAGACCGAAAAAAGAATCTACCACCTTAAAAACAATTGAATTTATATGATAAAAAAACAAATTGTTGTCAAATGGATGTTCTTGCTTTTTGTTGTTTTCCAACATCATCCGCTTTTTTCTCAAGCAAAAAAAACATCCCCTCAGCAAATCGTACACGAGTTGCTGGATTGCAATACCGCATTTCCCGACAATCAATTTTCTGCAATCAATTGGGAGGAATTTGCAATTCTTGAAGAGGCGAATCAAAAATTTAACAGTGAAAATCCTGACTATGGACTGTTGAATGCCTGCGTTGTGTATTATACTAATTTGTACAGGACGAGCAAGGGAAAACAGCCTTTGCGGTTTGTTCCTGAATTAAGAGATGCCGCTGCTTTTCACTCCCATGAAATGATGAACAGAAAATTTTTCGACCACTATCACCCCGGCAACAGTAAATACCGCAGACCGTTGGACAGGGCGACTCGCTTTGGATACAAAGGTGGCAGTGTTGGAGAAAATATCGCTATTCTCTATCACTCAAAGGAACCAACTTATCTTGAACTTGGAGAGGAAATTGTTCAAACCTGGATTGATTCCAAGCCGCACCGGAAAAACCTGCTTGATTTTGGTTATCATTCTATCGGACATGGTTTCGCGGTTCACAAAAAAGTGCAACGGGGAGGGTCGCTTGTCACTGTGTGGGCAACACAGGTTTTTGGCGGGTAAATTGTTGCAAAAGACTCTAACTTTAAGCCTCAACTTTTTTAAACGTGCTGAACAAATTACTTCCAATTTTTATCCTGATTCTTTGCGTATTCTCAGCGAAAGGACAAACAAAAGAAAAGTTAGTGCAACTCTCCGGCTTAGTGCTGACGAGCGATAGTTTGGTCGGAATTCCTTATGCTACGGTCATCATTAAAAATGAAAGACGCGGCACCATGACAAATTATCAGGGTTTTTTCTCATTGGTGACAATGGTCGGAGATACGGTTCAGATTACAGCTATCGGGTTTAAAACGGAAAAATTCGTTGTGCCGGATACGCTCACCAAACCGCGTTATTCCTTTGTGCAGCTTTTGACCGATACAATTTTCGATTTGCCGGAAACATTAATTTTCCCCTGGCCCACAAAAGAAGAATTTAGAAAAGCGTTTCTATCCTTAAATATTCCGGATGATGACCTTGCCCGCGCAAAACGCAATCTTGAGCGTGAAAAATTGAAAGAACTGGGCGAGATTCTGCCGTATGACGGGGCGGAAACCAGCAGCGCGTTCCTGAGGCAGGAAGCCCAAAAATTCTATTATTCCGGGCAGCTTCCGCCACAAAATATTTTCAACCCCATCGCCTGGGCGCAATTTATCGAAGCCTGGAAACGGGGGGATTTTAAAAGGAAATAAGCGGGGAATCGTTGGTTTTCTTTCGGCTGACCGAATTTTTGAATCTTCAGTTCTTCATCAACTTCATACTTTCCACTTCAAAATGCGGGTAACTCACAATCAGCGGCTGATACAATAATCTCTAATTTTATTCCTTACTATTACCTGACTTTAAAAGGTTGTGAAATCCCTGCGATTTACCGTTCTGCTATTGCTGTTCATCAGCGCCTGTGAAATGCTGCACGCGCAGGAGTTGTCGCGCCTGCGCCTCAAAACCTTTCCGGTGGAGGCTGACACGCTTCAATTGGATTCACTGAGCATTGTGGATGGAACATTAGTTGTGAGGGATGGAAATGATTTTTTGATAGACACTTCTTCTTACTCTTTCAATGCCATCAAAGGATTTCTTGTCTGGAAAAATCAACCTTTGACGGATAGCATTCGCGTGCTCTATCGAACTTTCCCTTTCAGTCTTTCCCGGACAGTTTATCATAAAGACGTTTCAAACATCGAACAAACAGAGGATTATGTGTTGAATCCTTTCACCTACATCCCGCAGGCGGAATCGGGTTCATTCATTGATTTCGGAAACATGGAATACAACGGCAGTTTTGCCCGCGGACTTTCTTTTGGCAACAATCAGGATGTGGTGCTCAATTCAAGTTTCAACCTGCAACTTGCCGGTAACATTACGAAGGATGTTGAAATTGTCGCTGCGATTACAGACAATAATATCCCGCTTCAGCCTGACGGCACAACTCAGCAATTACAAGAGTTTGACAAAGTTTTCATTCAGCTCACAAAACAACCGCACCGGCTGATTGTGGGTGATTATAAATTGAACAGCCCGGATGGATATTTTCTGAAGTATTTTAATAAAAACCTGCAAGGCGCCAGCTATTCGAGTTTTATCGAGTTGTCGGAAAAGGAAAAGTTACGCACCGAGGCAAGCCTTGCCGTTTCGCGCGGAAAGTTTAACCGCTACATGCTGCCGGTCACCGAGGGAAATCAGGGTCCTTACAAATTACTGGGCGCCAACAATGAAACTTTCATCATCATCATGGCAGGTACTGAGCGCGTCTGGATTAACGGGAAGCAGTTGGATCGCGGCTCTGATAATGACTACATCATCGATTATAATCTGGGAGAAATCATTTTCATGCCGAAAGTGATTATCACCCGTGATTTGCGCGTAATGGTGGAATTTGAATACGCGGAACGCAATTATTTCCGCTCCACGTTTGCCGTGAATGGCGCTTACGAACGGGAGAAAGTAAAATTCAGGGTGAATTTTTTCAGCGAACAGGATGGGAAAAACCAGCCGGTTGATGCCGACCTTACTTCGGAACAAAAAGAAATTCTCCGCAACGCGGGCGACAGTGAAGTGGGTGTTTTAGCGCCCGGATATCGTCTGGAAGAATTTGAACAAAACCGAATCTATTACAGAGTGACCGATACAACAGTTAATGCCATTTTTTATGACACGGTCTTTGTTTATTCAACCGACCCGGACAACGCGCAATATTTGGTCTCATTTACATTTGTAGGTCAGGGGCGCGGAGATTATACGCCTGCCGCTACCACCGCAAATGGAAGAGTGTTTCAATGGAAAGCTCCGCAAAATGGCGTGCAACAAGGTTCTTACATTCCCTTCAGAGTGCTGAGCGCTCCCCAGCAGGCTCAAATGCTCTCACTCGCCATGGATTTAAAACCAACAGAAAATGATTTGCTGACCATTGAAGGCGCTTTGAGCAAACGCGATTTAAATACTTTTTCCGAAATAGATAATGAAGACAACATCGGGTTGGCGGCACGCACGAATTATCAGCGAAAATTCAACATTGGGGAGAAAGAAAAAAATCAACGCATCGTCACGGATGTCAATTATGAATACATGAACCGCAACTTCAGGGAAATTGAACGCTTCAGGGCGGTGGAGTTTAACCGCGACTGGAACTACAACA
>JBGTCY010000312.1:0-8704 GCA_041748615.1 Chitinophagales bacterium | reverse complement strand
AAAAAATGAATTATACAACTGATGATTACACGGGTATTGAAGGTGGAGAGTTCGGGTTATTAAACTTCGAAGACAAACTTTTTTACCTTATCAGTCAAAAAACCGGACAAGTCAGCGCGACTGTCACATTTCCGAAAGAGGTCATCCTATATGATGCCTTCAATTTCAGTTTTGCCAACGGTCAGATTTTTCTTTTTGATATGGAAAACAGAATCTGGACCGGTTTCAATATCGTCAAATAAACTTTTTCAGGTTCTGCCTTTTTGGTCTTTTTCCAACCGGAATTAGGTTTTACACATAACTTTCCATTCAAATTGACAGTTATTTAATGCCTGACACGCTCATTTTTTGTTTGGCACATATCTTGAAACGAGAGGTGTTCCACTTTTCTTGCCATTGTGTCAGTAATTTAAAACCATAAATCTTTCAGATGTTCAGTAACCAGTTTTCCGATGATGATGTTGAGTTTTTGCCGATGATTTCCATAGAGGATGAAACGGAGAGCGTAAAGCAAATTGAAAATGATGTGGTGGAAGAAATTATTCCTATCCTTCCGCTGCGCAATACGGTTTTGTTTCCGGGGGTGGTGATTCCGATTACGGTAGGACGCGACAAGTCAATCAAGGCGGTGAAGGAAGCCTATAAAACAAACCGAACGGTCGGTGTGCTCTCGCAGAAAGACCCCAATGTAGAAGACCCGGAGCAAAAAGACCTGAATGTAGTCGGAACGGTAGCCCGCATCGTAAGATTGCTGAAAATTCCGGATGGAAGTACAACTGTCATTATCCAGGGCAGACAAAGGTTCAAGGTGACTGAATTTACAGGCGATGAACCTTTCATGCGTGCGAGAATCGAGTTGCTGAAAGATGTTCCACCCGTCAATGCTAAAGAATTTGAAGCGGTAACAGGCTCCATAAAAGATCTTGCCGGTCAGATTATCAAACTGTCTCCCAATATTCCTTCTGAAGCGTCCATCATGCTCAAAAACATTGATAACCCTACGTTTTTGATGCACTTCATTTCTTCCAACCTTAACACTGAATTACCCGAGAAACAAAAAATTCTCGAAACCAACGATATTTCCGAGCGCGCGCAGTTGGTATTGAAGCAACTCAACATCGAGTTACAATTATTGGAATTGAAAAATAAAATACAATCCAAAGTGCGGACAGATATCGAGAAGCAGCAACGTGAATATTTCCTGCATCAGCAAATCAAAACCATGCAGGAAGAATTGGGCGCGGAAGGTCCCGGTCAGGAAATTAAAAGACTGAAAGAAAAAGCCAAGGATAAAAAATGGGGCAAAGAGGTGCAGGAAGTGTTTAGCCGCGAGATTGAAAAGTTAGAGCGGATGAATGTGAACGCGGCTGAATATTCTGTTCATTTGAACTATCTCGAACTCATGCTCGAACTGCCGTGGGGAATTTACACGGAGGATAATATTGACCTTAAAAAAACAAAAGATATTCTCAATAAAGACCATTTCGGTTTGGAAAAAGTGAAAGACCGCATTCTCGAATATCTCGCGGTATTGAAACTGAAGGGCGACATGAAATCTCCCATTTTATGTTTTGTCGGACCTCCGGGTGTCGGCAAAACATCCTTAGGTCGCTCCATCGCGAACGCGCTCGGAAGGAAATTCGTGAGAATGTCATTAGGCGGATTGCATGACGAATCGGAAATTCGCGGACACCGCAAGACTTACATTGGCGCGATGCCCGGCAGAATCCTGCAATCCATCAAAAAAGTAAAAACCTCCAACCCTGTATTTATTCTTGATGAAATTGATAAAGTGGGAACGGATTTCAGGGGCGACCCATCGTCCGCATTGCTTGAAGTACTCGACCCTGAACAGAATGATAAGTTTTATGACAATTATCTTGAATTGGAATACGACCTTTCCAAAGTGCTCTTCCTTGCCACCGCCAACACAATGAACAGCGTGCAGCCGGCATTGCGTGACAGGATGGAGGTGATTGAACTGAGCGGATATTCCACGGAAGAAAAAATTGAAATCGCGAAACGTCATTTACTCCCGCGTCAGCGAAAGGCGCATGGCTTAAATGCCAAACAAGTGAAACTGAATGAAAAAGCGATTGAGTTTATGATTGAAAATTATACCCGCGAATCGGGTGTGCGCGATTTGGAGAGAAAACTTGCCGCGGTGATGCGCTCAGTGGCGCGTGAAGTGGCGATGAATGAAAAATATGAAGCGGCTGTTACCGACAATGACATCCGCAAAATGCTCGGCTCACAAACTTATGATAAAGACATCTACCAGGAAGACCAGCCTGCGGGTGTCGCTATCGGACTTGCCTGGACTTATGCAGGTGGCGATATTTTGTTTATTGAAACCAGTTTAAGTAAAGGAAAAGGTGAATTAATCCTTACCGGCAATCTCGGTACGGTGATGAAAGAATCCGCGAGCACCGCTCTGAGTTTTATTAAATCAAACGCGGAAAGGCTCGGTATCGCACCGGATATCTTCGCTACTACGAACATTCACGTTCACGTACCGGAAGGCGCGATTCCCAAAGACGGACCCTCGGCAGGGATTACGATGATGAGTTCACTGACTTCTGCATTCACTGGCAGGAAACTAAAACCTTTCACCGCGATGACAGGGGAAACCACCCTGCGTGGAAAAGTGTTGCCGGTGGGTGGCATCAAAGAAAAAATTCTGGCGGCAAAAAGAGCCGGATTGAAAAATATCATTCTTTGCAAAGCGAATAAAAAACACATTGATGAAATCAATAAAAGTTATTTGAAAGGACTTCAATTTCATTACGCGGATACCATGATGGAAGTGATTGACCTGGCGCTCCAAAAGAAACCAGCCGCAAAAAAAATAATTTTCGGAAAATAATTTTCATTTTATTTTTTATTCAATCTTTGAAATTCAGAACCATCTTTGACAGATACTTGTTTGAAAACTGAAAAATATAAACGCTCTATGGAAAACCACCCAGAAAAAGTGAAACTGTTGATTATCGGTTCCGGACCTGCCGGATACACTGCCGCGATTTATGCCGCACGCGCAAACCTGAAACCTGTATTATACCAGGGACTTGAACCGGGCGGGCAATTAATGATTACCACCGAAGTTGAAAATTATCCCGGCTATCCCGGTGGCATTCAGGGGCCAGAAATGATGGAAGATTTCAAGAAACAGGCGGAACGAATGGGCGCGGATATTCGCTATGGTCTGGTAACGTCCGTTGATTTTTCGGGAAAAGAACACAAGGTGATTGTGGATGAAAAAAAGGAATTGATTGCCGATGCGGTCATCATCGCCACAGGCGCAACCGCGAAATGGTTAGGCATCGAGTCAGAAAAAAGACTCAACGGGTTTGGTGTTTCCGCCTGCGCGGTGTGTGACGGTTTTTTCTTCAAAGGACAGGAGGTCGCATTGGTGGGCGGTGGCGACACGGCTGCCGAAGAAGCGCTTTACCTCGCCAATCTTTGTCCGGTCGTGCATTTGATTGTGAGGCGTGATGAAATGCGCGCTTCCAAAGTGATGCAGGACAGAGTGATGAAATCAAAAAATATCAAAATTTACTGGAACACTGAAACAGATGAAATCCTTGGTGAAAAAACTGTGGAAGGAGTCAGAATTGTCAATAACAAAACCGGAGAAAAAACAGTAATTCCGATAACAGGTTTTTTTGTAGCGATTGGTCACACGCCCAATTCAAAAATTTTCAAGGATTACCTTGAGATGGATGAAACAGGTTATCTCAAAGTCATACCGGGTTCAACGAAGACCAATGTAGAAGGCGTTTTTGCCTCCGGTGATGTGATGGATAAGGTGTATCGCCAGGCAGTGACGGCAGCCGGAACCGGTTGTATGGCAGCGCTTGACGCGGAACGCTGGCTGGCTGCTAATGAACATTAACGATAATTTTCAGTTTTCACTTTTTAAAATAAAATATCATGCCCTCAATTCACGAATTCACGGTCAAAGATTTAAAAGGCAAAGAAGTGAACCTTGAAAAATTCAAGGGAAAAGTATTGATGGTGGTGAATACCGCTTCCGAATGCGGCTTCACGCCACAATTAAAAGGTCTCGAGTCGCTTTATAAAAAATATAAAGAGAAAGGATTTGAGATTCTCGCGTTTCCTTCCAATGATTTCAAAGGTCAGGAACCGTTAGAGGGCAGCGATATCAAAGAATTTTGCGAAATCAATTACGGAGTTAGTTTCCCGATTTTTGAAAAAGTGCATGTCAAAGGCTCCGGTGCCAATCCTGTTTTTAAATTTCTTTCCGATAAAAAATTAAATGGCAAATTTTCTTCAGCGCCTAAATGGAATTTTCACAAATATCTTATTGACAAAAACGGGAAGGTGGCGGATTATTTTTACACATTCACAGCACCGGAAGCAGGGCGGGTGAAACGCGCGATTGAGCGGCTGCTCAAATAGACGTTAGCGGATTTTTATTATTCTAAGATGCCGTTTTTCAAAGCATACTTCACCAACCCTGCCGTATTTTTTACTCTCAGTTTTTGAAGCAGGTTTCTCCGGTGCGTATCCACTGTGCGCGGGCTGATGCCGAGATTTTCACCGATTTGAACATTGGTGTATTCCTCCGCAACCATGCGGATGATTTCACGCTCGCGTTTTGTAAGATTTACGTTTTCATCGTCAAAAGACGACATGCCGGGAAATGTATCTGAGATGATACTGTTCATGAGCGCGCTGGAGACTTCCTTGCTGAAATATTTTTCGCCTTTCATCACCATTTCAACGGCTTTCAACAATTCATCTTTGCCGGAGCTTTTCAGCAGATAACCTTTCGCACCCGCCCGCACCATTTTGGCGATATAGGTTTTATCATCATACATGGACATGCCGATGATTTTCACAGACGGGAAATTGCGTTTAATATATTGAGTGGCTTCGATTCCTCCTAAATCCGGCATTTTAATATCCATAATTACCAGGTCGTAAGTTTCTTTTTGAAGCATTTCTAAAGCTGATTTTCCGGAGCCTGCTTCATCAATTTTTCCAATCATTTCAGAATCAGATAAAAGCAGTTTGATGCCATGCCTGAAAAAGGGATGGTCGTCCGTGATGAGAATTTTTATTTTATTCATGGTGTTAAAGGTATTTCTATGGATATAACTGTTCCTTTTTGAGGATTAGTATCTAAATGAAAAATTCCGTTTAATGCTTTAATTCTTGATGTTACGCTTTTTAATCCAATTCCGCTTTTAGAGTTTATTCTGTTTGGATTAAAACCAATCCCATCATCCTCTACCGTTAAAATCAATTTTTTCTCGCGTTTGAAAATCTGAAAACTGACTTCGCTTGCTTTCGAATGTTTCAGCGCATTGTGTAATAATTCCTGCGCCATCCTGTAAATGTTGAATTCCAGGTTTTCATTCAGTGATTTTTTTAAACCGAATGTTTGAAAGATGATTTTTGGACCGTTGTGTTTATTCAGATTGTCACAAAGAAATTTTAAAGCGTTGCTCAAGCCGAAATCACTTAACATGGGCGGCAGCAAATTCAAAGAGATGTTTCTTAATTCTTCAATAGTTTCTTTTAATTCATTTTCAACTTTTTTCATCTTATACTTAGCTTCCCGGATATTATCACAATCCAGATTTTCGACTTGCAGTTTGATAGCGGAAAGTTTTTGCCCGAGACTGTCATGCAAATCATCCGCGATTCTTTTGCGTTCCATATCTTGTCCGTTCACTAACGCCTTCAATTCGCGCCTTTCAGCTTGTTTCCGCGCTGTAATATCAATACTTGTCCCGATAATTTTATACACTTTACCCTCCCTGATGAAGGGCTTTCCCCTAATCAGCAGATAATGCTGTGAACCATCTGTCCAGTTTACCCTGACTTCTGTTTCGTAGGGTTCTTTTTTTTGCAGCGCTTTATTGACTAAATCGGTGAATTGTTCCCTGTCATCCTGATGAATCAGTTTTCGGAATTGTTCTTGTGAAACCGGTTTGCTGCCGGGTTTTAATCCAAACATTTTATAAGTCTCTTCCGTCCAGTGAATCTTTCCGGTACCGGCATCATATTCCCACGCGCCTACTTTCGCGATTTTTTGCGCTTCAGAGAGTCGTTGTTCATTTTCCCTGAGGCGTTCTTCAGCGTTTTTTTGGGCGGTAATATCACGCGCGGCAGCGTAAATTATCCCATACCTGTTGGAGGGAGTTGAAGTCCATGCCATCCACGTGTAAGAGCCATCTTTGTTGCGATACCGGTTTTCAAAATCAATGGTGGTAATACCGGAATTCAGCCTTACGACCTCATTTTTTGTTTTCACAAAATCTTCCGGATGAACAAACTCTGTGAACGGTCTTTCCAGCAGTTCTTTTTCCGTATATCCCAATACCCGCATGAAACTGGGGTTGACTTTTTTGAAATAGCTGTCTGAACCTGCCATGCAAAACATATCATGAGAGAGTGAAAAGAATTTCTCATAATCCTTGAGAATCGCCTGATTCACTTTTTTCTCTGTAATCTCCTCCAACACGCCAAAACAACCCCACACTTCTCCGTTTTCATTCACTTTCGGAATCAGCGTATCCTGAAACCATTTGTAATCCCCTTTTTTGGTTTTAAAGCGATAAGTTCTCGTGATTCTTTTTTTAATTTTCATCATTTTAAAGAAAGATGCTGCAGCCGCTTCATTATCTTTTGGATGCAGACGTTCCTGAAAAATCACTTTTCCCGTTCGAAATTCTTTCGCGGTGAAACCGGTGATATCTTTAATTCTGTCACTGACAAAAGCGGGGTAGAGTTTTGTTAATTCACCTGTGAAATCAACATTAAAAACGACCTGGTAAATATTTTCAATCAGCGTCCGGTATTTATGCTCACTCTCTCTTAATTTATTTTCATATTCCTGCTCTGCTGTTAAATCTACACCTGAGCAAAGAATTCCCAGAATTTTTTTTCCATGTTCATCAAACAGTAAACTGTTATTCCAAATGATTTTTTTCACTTTTCCTTTTCCGCAAAGCACTTTATGCTCGCAGGTTTCATCTATTTTTCCAGATTGAACAGCGTAGATGAAATTTTTTTTAAGACGAGGGCTATTTTCTTTGATGATGAAATGGTCAAACCAGTTTTTACCGATGAGATGTTTCTTCGGATAACCCAATAATTCATAACCTTTTTTATTGATGTTCAGGATGTTGCCTTTCCTGTCAATCAATAATATCATTTGCCTGACAAGGTCAAATAGTTTACTGGAAAAAAAATTTTGCGCGCGAAGCATTTGACAAAATATGAAATTTCCGAATAAGCAGAGAATTAAAAATAGGGAAAGTTGTGAAAATGGATTTAACAATCAGGAAAATAAAAATGAATACTACTTTAGGTGTAGCGGAGAATAGAATAAATAACTTTTGATGTGCCATGTCGTCCCGATTTTTTATCGGGACGGCATCCCTTTGTGTTTTCTATCAGCAGGGGATTTCTTCTTGCCAGAATAGTAGGATTTAGTGACCATTATCCATATTATATTTCACCATTAGGCAAGTTTCCTGAATAACTTCCTCAATGCATTTAATATCTAAAGTCTAATATCTGATAGGCTTCAAATTGCGGATTTTACTTGACAACTTCACTTAGTCGGTCAAGAAAAAATTATTTGATTTCAATATCAAATGGCATTCTAGCCTGAATACCGTTCATTTTTTTGAGTTGCTCCATCTTTTCATAAATCGGGTAAAGCTCACCGAGTCGTTTTTTTAAAATATAATTTTCAGAAGCGGAACCAAAACTTTCCATGAATTTTTCAAGCGGGTCTTTTTGTTCGGGATACTCCACGATGGTATATTCAGTTAATCCTGCTTTGTTGGCGGCAATCTCAACCGCGTCATTTAATCCTCCAATCATATCCACCAATTTGTTATCCAGTGCCTGGTTGCCTGTCCAGATTCTGCCCTGGGCTATAGAATTGACATAAGCGGTGTCCAATCCTCTTCCGGTTGATACACGCTCTTTAAAATCTTTGTAGATGGTATCAATTGCCGCCTGTATAATTCTGCGCTCTTCATCAGTCAGAGGACGCGAGGTCGTTCCCATGTCTGTAAATTTCCCGGTGCGCACACCATCAAAAGTGACTCCGATTTTGTTTTGAAAAAAATCCTGCATATTAAACAACATACCGAAAACACCAATCGAACCGGTGATGGTATTGGGTTCAGCGAGAATTGTATCCGCCATGCAGGCGATGTAATACCCGCCTGAAGCAGCCACATCGCCCATCGTGGCAATCACAGGCATTATTTGTTTTGCCAGCGCGATTTCACGCAGAATCACATCCGAAGCCAATGCGCTGCCCCCCCCTGAATTAATCCGGAACACAAGCGCTTTTACATTTTCATCTTTCCGTATTTTGCGAATTTCTTTCGCGTAAGTTTCAGACCCGATATCGCCATCAGAACCTTTGCCGTCAACGATTCCTCCCTGTGCATACAGTATGGCGATTTTATCTTTTTTGATTTTTTTCTTATCATCTTCCTTCCCGTACTTCTGAATGCTCACCATACTCAACTTATCTTTTTCTTCAATGCCGCACTTTTCTTTCAATTTTTCAATCACCTGGTCAAAATATACGAGTTCGTCAATCAAGCCGAACTGAACCGCCTGTGAGATATGTTGAATCAGATAATTATCCGCAATGCTGTCAATCAATGAAGCCGGTAAATTGCGTGCGGTGCTGATGTTCTGA
>JBGTCY010000311.1:0-16818 GCA_041748615.1 Chitinophagales bacterium | reverse complement strand
CAATCGTTTGGGATTAAAGAAACTACCCAACATCATCTCCAAAGCTGAAATCTCCAATTACCTTTAAAAAGTGTGGTGCACGCACTAAAAATTAGTTGCCTCACTATCAATTAGTTATGTCGTATAGGTGTCAAAGTCGGGTGAATGAAGCATTGGTGGGAATCAAATAATATTTTTCTCAGAGTTAATTCCAATAAAAAAGCGGGGAATTTGAACCCCGCTCTTTTTTTGCATTCAACTGTCTGATTAAACAGCGGAAGCAAATTCTTTACCCGCTTTGAATTTTACAACTTTCTTTGCAGGAATTTTAATGGCTGCGCCAGTCTGAGGATTTCTTCCTGTTCTTGCTGAACGCTTGGTTACTGAAAAAGTGCCAAAACCAACAAGTGTTACTTTGTCACCTTTTTTCAAACTCTTTACTACTGCATTCAAAACGGTGTCGAGCGCTTTGCCTGCTTGTGCCTTGCTTAAGCCGGCATCATCGGCTACTTTGTTAATCAAATCTCCTTTGTTCATGGTAAAAGATTTTTTGGGGTTAAAAAATATAATATCTCAAATATAGAGGGGAAAACCATTTCACCAAATCGGAGATATGCTGAAAGTGTTGATAAGTAAGGGTTTCAGATTTATTGAGATAGTTATTATATATATTCCGGCTTGCAATGCAAAAAATTAGTTGCCGAAATAAATGATTGGTAAAGTAAAGTTATGTTGAAATTCAGATTTCGAATAATAACAGGAAGTGATAATACCAGACTATACCAAACTTGCAGTGGTATTTTTTAACCTGCAACAAAGGAAATCTTAAAAGTGAAAGCCGGAATGAATTAACCGATGCTCATCTGAATTTTTTTCTGCACATCCTGCACATTCTCTTTGAACTTTGTGTCGGTGTCCAACAGGTTTTGAATTGCCTGGCAGGAGTGAATCACCGTGCTGTGGTCACGACCACCAAAATGCTTGCCGATAGATTTCAGTGAATTCTTGGTGTAGTTTTTCGCGAGGAACATGGAAAGTTGCCGCGCCTGAACAATGGCGCGCTTCCGTGTTTTCTCTTTCAGTTTTTCCAGCGGCACACCAAAATGTTCGCAAACAGTTTTTTGAATGTAGTCAATGGAAACTTCGCGCGAAACCGTCTTGACAAAATTCTTGATGATTTTTTTGGCAAGGTCAAGGTCAATTTCTTTTTTGTTGAGCGATGATTGCGCGAGCAATGAATTCATTGCGCCTTCCAACTCTCTCACATTAGTGTTGATGTTGTAAGCGACAAACTCCACCACATCTCTTGGAAGTTCGATGCCGTCAGCGTACATTTTCTTTTCGAGAATCGCGATGCGCGTTTCGAAATCGGGTGTTTGTAAATCTGCCGCCAATCCCCATTTGAAGCGGGAAAGCAAACGTTCTTCCATGCCTTCCAAATCTTTGGGCGCGCGGTCGGAGGTGAGAATCAACTGCTTGCTGTTTTGATGCAGGTGATTGAAGATGTGAAAAAAAACATCCTGAGTTTTGTCTTTGTTCGCAAAAAACTGAATATCGTCCACAATTAATACATCAATCACCTGGTAGAAATGAATGAAGTCATTAATGGCGTTATTTTTTAAAGCGTCAATAAACTGGTTGGTAAATTTATCGGACGAAACATAGAGTACGGTTTTGTTCGGAAAATTTTGTTTGAAATGATTGCCGATGGCTTGCGCAAGATGTGTTTTGCCAAGTCCCACACCACCATATAATACCAATGGGTTGAACGCGGTGGTTCCGGGCGGTTTGGTAGCGACCGCGAAACCGGCTGAACGCGCCAGACGGTTGCAATCACCTTCCACAAATGAATCAAAGTTGAACGCGGGTTTAAGCTGAGATTCCACATTCATCTTTTTCAAGCCCGGGATGATGAACGGGTTTTTAATATTGGAAGTGACCGACAATGGCGTGAGCACTTCCGGATTATTATTTTCTCCGGTGTTGAAGTTCGGGTAGTTAACCGTGAAGGGAGAATTGCCCGAACTGTTGTCCACGACAATGCTGTATTCCAGGCGGGAATCATTTCCTAATTCACGCTTGATGGTTTTGCGGAGCAAAGTAATGTAGTGCTCTTCGAGCCACTCATAGAAAAACTGACTGGGCACCTGGATGGTGAGGACATTATTTTCCAACTTCACCGGCTTGATGGGGTCAAACCAGGTTTTAAAACTTTGTGATGGAACATTATCCTTGATAATCGTCAGGCAGTTTTTCCAAACTTCTTCATGATTTTTTTTCAAGGTTTCTTCTTGAGACTTTGCCATCTATCATTCACAATTAAATAGTTATTCAATAAACCAGAGAGGGAAGACGAAGTTGGTGAAAATAAAATGAAAATAAAAGTTTTAACCGTATTGTTTTTTAAATAACTTTTACAGGGTGTGAAAAAATATTTTTCCGCCTTTTAGTTGATTCAAAAACAATATCTAATCTTCCCAACATCAAACCTGCCCATCCTACTTGGTTAATTAAAACAGGTTGTTCGCTTTTATTTTTTATCATCACCGGTTCGTCAAAAAAAGTATGCGTGTGTCCTCCAAGAATCAAATCAATGTTTTCACTTTCAGCGGCAAGCGTGACGTCTGACACTTTGGTGGTATTATACTTGTAGCCGAGATGCGACAAGCACACAACCAAATCACATTTGTGTTCGCGTTTCAGTTTTGCAGCGGTTTCATTGGCGATTTTTACAGGCTCTTTATACTTTGTTTTCCCAAAAAGTTTGGCGGGTACAAGTCCTTCCAACTCGATGCCCAAACCAAACACTCCAGTTTTAATTCCATTAGTTTCAAATAGATGAAATGGTTTCACATGATTTTCCATCAGCGTTTCGGAAAAATCATAATTCGCGGAAACGATTGGAAAATTCGCAAACGGAAGTTGCTTGTGTAATCCTTCTAATCCCGCGTCAAAATCATGATTGCCCAGCGTGACGGCATCATAGCCAACCTGACTCATTAATTCCAGTTCCAGCATGCCGCCAAAATAATTGAAGTAGGGCGTGCCTTGAAAAATGTCACCGGAATCAAAGAGCAATACATTTTTTTCTTCGCTCCTGATTTTTTTTACCAATGCAGTGCGCGCTGCCACACCGCCCATACCCGCGTATTTTGAATCGGAGGAAAAAGGCTCGATGCGGCTGTGCGTATCATTAGTATGCAGAATCGTCAGCTTTAAGGTTTCACCCGCCAGCGCTTCAAAAGGAAAACCTCCAGCGCCCAGCAATGCCGAACTGACTAACGATTTTTCGATGAAGCTCCTTCTTTTCATTGAACTATGATTCTGTTGTCTAATTTAGATGAAATAACTTTTCCTTCCTTTGTTTTTTCTTTAAAAAATTCCAAAATCACATCTCTTAGCAGGATGCCTGAATTTTTTCTTTGCTCATTTTTCAGGAAAAACAAATTGTCACCGCCATCCGCCAGGTAATCTGAAATCAATACGCGGTAAATTTTTTCGGGCAGCAAAGGTATATTGTTCAATGATATTTGCAAGGCTTTTTCATTTTTAATTGTAAAATTTATTCCGGAAACGGGCCAACCTCCATTGGCGGCAATGACATCCGCTAATTGCTGAACGACCGTTCCCTTGATTTCCATCAGGACTAAATAATTATCAAACGGCATCAGCTCGAAAACCGTGCCTGTTGTAATCTCTCCGGCAGGTATCGCGGGAATGCGCAACCCGCCATAGTTCACCACACTGAAGTCAGCGCCTTCTTCAAAATATTGTTTTCCTTTTTCAAGCACCAGGTCCGCAATCAAATTGCCCATCAGGGATTCCGGTTTGGCTTTCGGGAGTGTCATCGCTGAAGTCGCGATTACTTCCCGCATTTCATTTTTAAGGCTGTCGCGGTAGGGTTTGATGTAATGAATGATGGCGCTGTCAACTAATTCATTGGAGTTGATTGAATAATAATGATTGCTGATTGTTGCCGGATAAAAACTTTTTCCACAGGCAGTCAGCAGGAAAGCGGCAAATAACGCGACAGAAAATAATTGGAGTAAACTTTTCATCCTGAAACTAAGATAATCAGAAAAGTTTTTTCACTTCCTGCTTGATGGCGTCAATGGCTTGATGTGTCAGCAATGTTTCGCTGGATTCCATGTAATGTTCCAAGATGCGTCTGCTCAATTGCTTTGCAGGGGCATCGGGCGAAATGGAAGCGCAAAGCAGGTTGATGTCTTTAATCATTTCGTCTTTCACCAAACTAATCATCCGCCATAGCTTGGCAGATACATAGATTTGTTGTGAAATATTATGCTCGTATTCCATTCGGATGGATTGCAGTAAAACCTGCTGGAGCATTTGCGCGGTCATGCCCGGCTTGATGGAACGGGGAAGCAAACTTGCCGGACTGATACGCTCCAATAAAACAGCCAATCGCTCATAAGCCTGCAAACGCAGCGGCAGCGTATCTTTTCTGCTTTCCACTCTCAGTTGATGGTCTAATTTTTTTTGTTCATTCTGAAAAAAAGACTTCAGCACAAAGTAAGCGGTCAGAAACACGATGAGAGAAGGTAAAACGTATTTTAAAATTTCAAGAATATGTTCCATCATTTGATTTGGTGTTTTTAAAGCATGAACGAATCAGCACTTTCCCGTTCACAAATATTGCAGTAAATCCTTAAATCGCAAAGCATCAATTTTCTGAACTGCGCTTTATTAAACAAAACTGAAACTCTGATTCAACTAACTTTGTTGCATTGGTATTCAAAAGTATTTTACAAGATGAATCAAACTACTACACAACAAAGTCCAGTATCGCTGACCGAAGGGGCATTACAGGAACTGAAACGATTGTCTGCCGAAAAAAATATCCCGCAAGATCAGGGACTGAGAATCGGGGTGAAAGGAGGCGGCTGTGCCGGATTTTCTTACATTCTCGGTTTTGACAAAAAAGAAGAGCTGGATGAAGAATTCGATTATCAGGGTTTGAAAGTTTTCATTAACAAAGCGCAACAACTCTATTTAGCCGGAATCGAAATTGATTACAAAGACGGACTTGAAGCCCGAGGCTTCATCTTCAATAATCCCAACGCCACCAAAACCTGCGGATGCGGTGATTCTTTTTCCGCCTGAAAGTTTTTCTCTTCATTTCAAATTTTTTTTTGATTCTTTTCAAAAATGTCAGATAAATTTTCTGATTATAGGCTGAACATAGACCTTGCCAGGGCAGCCATCTCCATTCTATTTCACACTTCTCATCACCTTTGTAAATCTTCTTATACAGTCATCAAACAATGTGTTAATAATTAAAATTCAACCAGAATCATGTAAAGGATAATTTCACATAGCCCTTCGTGAACATACCTCTTTCATTTAAACTTTGCCTCACGGTTGCTGCCATTTTTTGGTGTGCTTTTTCTTCAAATGCGCAACACGAAATAACCGGTGAATTCAAAAAGTGGCACAAACTGACTTTTACTTTCTCCGGAGCCGCCATGTGCGAGGTTGCCACACCAAATCCTTTTTTAGACTATCGCCTGCAAGTGAGTTTCACCACACCAGGCGGACGAGTGTTTGACGCACCCGGTTTTTTTGCCGCTGATGGCAATGCTGCCGAAACCAGCGATTCCTGTGGCGACAAATGGCGCGCGTACCTGCTGCCGGATGAAACAGGATTGTGGAGCTACACGGTATCATTCAGAACCGGCTCGGATATTTCCGTTGACACGGCAAAATTTGCCGGAACACCTATCGCTCCGCTCGATGGATATTCCGATACGTTTTCCATTACTCCCACCGACAAAACCGGCAAAGATTTTCGCGCCAAAGGGTTGCTGAAATATGTCGGGGAATATTACCTGCGCTTCGCGGAAACTGGTGAATACTATTTAAAAGGCGGAGCGGACAGCCCTGAAAATTTTCTCGGCTATTTTGAATTTGACGGCACCTACAATCTGCCCGGAGGCGAGCCCGACCAGAATCTGATTAACGGCTTGCACCGCTACGAGCCGCATGTGCAGGATTGGCTCCCCGGTGACCCCGTCTGGCAAAACGGCAAGGGAAAAGGCATTATCGGTATTCTGAATTATCTCGCTTCGCAGGAAGGCAACAGCGTTTATTTTCTCACCTATAATATAGATGGCGGTGACGGTATGGACACGTGGATATGGAATCATCCCGATGAGCGCAAGCGCTTTGATTGCAGCAAACTCGACCAGTGGGAAATCGTGTTTGAACACATGGATCGGTTGGGCATCCAACTGCATCTCGTCACGCAGGAAGTGGAAAACGACCAGGAACTCAACAACGGCTCGCTCGGCTTGGAGCGGAAATTATATTACCGCGAATTAGTGGCGCGTTTCGCGCATCATCCCGCGCTACAGTGGAATCTCGGGGAAGAAAGCTCCAATAGTATAGCCGCGTTGAAAGACTTTGCAGGCTACATTCGCCACTTAGACCCCTATCATCACCCGATTACGTTTCACATCCGCAACGACCAGCTTTTTCGCTATGACGGAGTGCTGGGAAATGAAAATTTCGAATGTACTTCGCTGCAAAGCGGCATCACTAACTCATACAATGGTTATGCAAAACTGTTGCGCGAGCGTTCAGACAGTGCCGGCAGAAGGTGGGCGATTTATGGTGATGAACAACAACCTCCCGTGAATTCCACGCTCTCTGCGTTGAATACTTTACGCAGAACTGTGTTGTGGGGCAATCTCATGGGCGGTGGTGCGGGCGTGGAGTGGTACTTCGGTTATCATGGTTCGTTTGGCGACATTCAATCTGAAGACTGGCGCATCGTGGAGCCGCTCTGGCAGCAAACCGCTTACGCCATCCGTTTTTTTCAAAATCATCTTCCTTTCCATGAAATGATGGCGCACTATGATTTGGTTTCAAACACTGACGCGTATTGTTTTACCAAACCAGATTCCGTGTATGTTATTTACCTGTACAATGGACAATCCACGCACATCGAACTGCCCGATGCTTTTTTTCAATTAAGATGGTTTGACCCGCGTAATGACAATTTGGTGTATGGGGGCATTATTAGTGGAAATCTCAACACACTCATTCATCAACCGCCTTATGAACAATCTCTCGACTGGGTTGCATGGCTTGAAATTATCAACCCGGATGAAACTCCCGTCAGCATCGCGTTCAGCAACCCCGCGAATGGCGCGGTATTCAACGAGCAGGACAACATACATCTAGAAGTCGCCCTCTTGGATTTTTCAGGCTCAGTGCAGAAAGTTGAATATTATATTGAAACGGTAAAAGCTGGGGAAAGCGCTGTGGCGCCTTTCGCTTTTTTGCAAAGCGGTTTGGGGGTAGGTACTTATAATTTAACAGCCGTTGCCATTTATGACGACAGCCTCAGCTCCGCTTCTGAAACGATTACTATTTATGTATCGGAAGAAACGGAAATCCCCACCATTTTCACGTTGATAAATTCTGATTCCAACACCGACATCGGCAATCTTTTCGAAGGGAAAGTGATTAATCTTTACACCACCGGCAACAAGCTGAATATCCGCGCGGATTTCGATTTAGGCAATGAACGCAGCGTCATTTTCGGGTTGAATCAAAATCCGAATTTCAATACGGAGAACGCGGCTCCCTGGGCGATGGCGGGCGATAACAACAATGGAAATTATTATAACTGGACACCCGCTTTGGGAAATTACACCGTCACAGCTACTGCCTACAGCGGGTTAAACGGGAAAGGAGATTTACTCGCGTCACATGCTGTGAGCTTCACGGTGATCAATCAATCCACCGATTGCAACGGAACCATTGGCGGAACCGCGTTGCCCGATGACTGCGGAGAGTGCGCGGGAGGACTCACCGGTCACCAGCCCAATGCCGATAAAGATTGCAACGGTGTCTGTTTCGGTGCGGCTTTTTTTGATGATTGTAAAGTGTGCGCGGGCGGCTCAACTGGAATCCCGCCATGTAATATTGACTGCAATGGCGATTTAGACGGGGAAGCGCTGCCCGATGATTGCAATGTGTGCAGCGGTGGAAACACCGGGCAAATTCCAAACGAAGACAAAGATTGTTTTGGAGATTGTTTCGGAATGGCATTCATAGATAGTTGCGGAGTTTGTGCGGGAGGGAACACCGGAAACTCACCTTGTGTGGAAGACTGCAACGGTGATTTAGGCTGCAGCGCATTTTTCGATGATTGCAATATTTGCAGTGCAGGAAACACCGGACACATTTCCAATTCCGACAAAGATGATTGCGGAATTTGTTTTGGTAATAATGAAAACAAAGATTGCTTCGGAGATTGTTTCGGTTCGGCTTATATAGATAGTTGCGGCTATTGTGCGGGAGGAAATACCGGGAGTGCACCTTGCATCGAAGATTGTCATGGTGATTTTGGCGGCACGGCTTTTTTTGATGATTGCAATATTTGCAGCGAAGGAAACACCGGACACATCGCTAATTCCAACAAGGACGAATGCGGAATTTGTTTTGGAAATAATGAAAACAAAGATTGTTTCGGAGATTGTTTTGGCGTTGCTGTCATTGATGATTGCGGGAATTGCACGGGTGGAAACTCCGGAGTGAATCCCTGCTATTTTGATTGCAATGGAGATTTGGGTGGAGTAGCGTTTTTAGATGATTGCAATGTATGCAGCAGCGGTAATACCAGCCATGTCGCCAACGCTGACAAGGATTGTAATGATGATTGTTTTGGTACAGCTTTTATAGATGAATGCGGAAATTGTGCCGGAGGAAACACGGAAATCTCACCTTGCTTCGAAGATTGCAATAGTGATTTTGGCGGGACAGCATTTTTCGATGATTGCAATATTTGCAGCGAAGGAAACACAGGACACAGCGCTAATTCAAACAAAGATGATTGCGGAGTTTGTTTTGGTAATGATGAAAATAAAGACTGTGATGGTGATTGTTTTGGAACCGCTTATATTGATGATTGCAATGTTTGTGCAGGTGGAAATACCGGAGTGATTCCGAATTCATGTGCTGTAGATTGCGAAGTGAGCGCGTGGAGCGCGTGGTCAGCATGTTCTGAAAGTTGCGGAGAAGGCATTCAGACCAGAACAAGAACCATTCTCGTGCATCCACAGTTTGGTAGTGCCGCTTGTCCAATCTTGGTAGAAACGCAAAGCTGCAACACGCAGGCATGTGCATCCTGTCAACTGACAGTCGTCACGCTCATGCTCATCAACACGAATAACAACGAAGAGATTCGTCCGCTGAAAGCACAAGATACTGTGAATCTTTTTCACACACCTAATATCAATATCCGCGCGGATGTCTGCTCGCCAACCGGCAGCGTTCGCTTTTTTGTCAACAACAGCCTTTTCAGAAATGAAAATGTCGCGCCTTACGCGATAGCAGGTGACGGAAACGGTAATTATTACAAGTGGAATGTATCCACAGGATTTTATGCGATTCGCGTAACGCCTTATTCGAGTACGAACGGCAATGGAACTGAAGGCATTTCTAAATTATCTGACCTCACCATCATCCTGCAGGAAGCTCCGCAATGCACCGTTGATTCTGATTGCAGCGACAATCTGCCTTGCACTACGGATGCCTGTCTCAATGGAGTTTGTGTTTACACCCCGGTGAACTGTAATGACGACAATGCTTGCACCGTTGACTTTTGCAATGATGCGGGACAATGCGTGCACACTCCGCTCGACTGTGATGACAACAATCCCTGCACAATTGATGAATGCGACAGTGTTGAGGGATGCGTTTACACCTGGCTCGAAGGATGCTGTAATACCAATACCGACTGCAATGATGGCGACCCCTGCACGCAGGATATTTGTACCGGCAATGTTTGCAATTATGAAGCGGGTGGAAATGAACCTTCCTATTTGAAAATCATTAATCCTTCAATGAGTTGGCGCAAATTGAAATTAGGATACGCGCCCAACAGCCTCTGGAATCCGAGAATAGATGTTACCGCCAGCGGCAACACGCAAATTTGCATCACCCTGCGCGTGCCGAACGGAGTGGCGGATTGGAGCAAAATAGAAATCAGACCGCAGGGGAGCAGCAACGCTTTGGTGATTTTAAGCAACTACATCCAACAACCGATTCCCGACTGGACGACCATCTGCATTCCGCTAAGCGATTTTGGCAGCATTAATCAATTCCGGGATTTATCTTTCATTGAGTCGCCTTACTGCAAAGGAGCAGGTGCATTTGAACTGCATCTTCAAAAAATCATCTTCACCGGAGGCGCTGTTCCGTTTCTGTGGTTTGGCGACTCGAAAACCGACAACTCCCATGATGGCGGAGACGGGAGCGGCAGCGGATTGATTGCCTCCCTTGTTGAGGGGAATCCTTGCGCGACTGCAAAACTATCTGAGGGCGAAACGGAACTCAACATGAACGCCTCGCGGGAAATCATGCTGCAGGCATTTCCCAATCCATTTTCAAACAGCGTGGCAATCACGTTCAGCCTCCCCGAAGACGAAACCGTTCGTATTGAAATTGTCAGCGCGGACGGAAAATACAACATGACACTATTCGATGAAAAAGTGATTTCGGAAAAAACCTACACCCTCCATTTTCACCCCGGCAACTTAGCCGAAGGCATGTACTTCTACCGCCTCATCACCGGACAGGGAAACATCCTGAATAAGAAGTTGTTGCTGATGCGGTGAGTGGGAAGTTAAAAGTCTGATGTTTAAGGTTTAAAGCTTGGGGCTTGTGAGAAATTTGCCTTAATAGTTGCGTTTATTGCTTTCAACTGAATGAAAATGCATGAGTTCATATAATTGATGCAAAATTTGCAGGTGGGGGAAGTGTTTCTGGCATGAAGATAAAAATCGGAACAAACTAAAACTTGCTTTGAAGAAAATTGATCACATAATAAATGTAATAAAAGTTCAAGGTAAGACAGCATATGTCAACACAACGGAGGACAACTTCAGACGTATTAAACATGACTACTCAGAAATAGTTGATGGATTTGTCAAATGGAAAGGTGAGGTTGAAAGTGTGCTAATATCATCCATTCTTGCGCCAGCAGAGCGTGAATTGTTATTTTGACGCTTTAAAAAACGACAACTTGTTAGATTGTTTGATTTTGTAAACGCCTAACTTGCCACTTACTTCAAATCATCCATCTCGCGTTTTCTCCTGAAAAATTCGAGTACGAGGGCGGCACATTCATCTTTGAGGATATCATGAAAGATGTTGATGTTTTTTCCGAAAAGCGCGGGAGCTTTTTGCGTGTAACCAAAGCGGTTGTCGGAAGCGCCATAATAGAGATTGCTTAACCGGCTCCAATAGATGGCGCTGGCGCACATCAGGCAAGGTTCAACGGTCACATAGAGGGAACAGCCTTCAAGATATTTACTGCCGAGGTGGTTGGCAGCGGATGTGATGGCGACCATTTCGGCATGTGCGGTGACATCATGCAGCCGTTCCACCTGATTGTATGCCCGCGCAATGATGCGGTCATTTGCCACGATAACCGCTCCAATGGGCACTTCATCTTCTTTAAAAGCCCGTTGAGCTTCTTTCAGCGCTTCCTGCATGAAATGAGTATGGCGGTCAATCAATGTAGTTTATTTTTTTCATCATCAAATTTCAACAATTCAGCTGAACTGAAATTAGATTCAACTTCTTTCATGCCAATGAACACTTTGTGCCCGGCATTGTTAATTGCCTGACAATCCTAAAATATTCTACTTTTGTCCCCCTGATTAATCAATTTAATATTTTCTAACGTATTCTCGGCTACATGCGCTTCCTTATTTTTTTTATTTTTTCGCTGTTTAATATTAGTTCATTACAAGCCCAGGAAAAATGGAACTTAGAGAAATGCCTGCGTCACGCGTTGGAAAACAATCTGCAAATCAAACAATCAGTCATCAACCTCGAAATAGCGGGCAATATACACTCGCAGGCTTTCGCAGATTTTATCCCCAGCCTGAATGGCGACCTGACCTACGGCATGAATTTTGGCCGCTCAATTGACCCAACCACTTACAGTTTCGTGGAACAACAAATCCAAACCAGTGGTATTTCCATGACCAGCGGAGTGGCGCTGTTCAGCGGGTTACGCAAAATCAACACGCTTCGGCAAACCAAATTCGATGTCTTGTCTAATCGTTTCACCACGGAAGAAATCGCCAACAATGTTTCGCTCTCAATCACAGCAGCCTACCTGCAAATTTTATTGAGCAATGAAGAGTTGAAAAATGTAACCGAGCGGCTGAAACTTTCCGCTGACCAGGTGGAGCAGTCGAAAAAATTATTGGATGCCGGAATGATTCCTGAAGGAAATCTCTATGATGTATTGGCGCAGCAAGCCAATGACAGTCTCGCATACATTATCGCATTCAACAGTGTTCAACTGGGAAAACTCAACCTTGCCTTACTGCTGCAAATTGAAAATCCTGCCGCATTTGATGTGGAAACGCCCGGACTGACGGCAAGTGCACCGGTCATCCTGAATGAGCGCAACCCGGAGAATATTTTTAATGCCGCGGTAGAAAATCAACCTTCCGTGAAAAGCGCGCAATATTCGATATTCAGCGCGGACAAAAGATGGCAGGCGACCAAGGGATTGTATTATCCTTCGCTTTCATTTTTTTATAACCTGCGCACCAACTATTCAAGTCTTGGTCAGCGCGCCACGAACGACATTATACTTCAAAATCCGATTATCGGTTATCTGGATGACGGCAGCAACACCTTTGTCCGCACTTTTTCCAATGTTCCGCGCTTTGAAAACTCCCCTTATTTTGACCAATACCGGGAAAATGTTTATCACACGCTCGGTCTGAGATTAGATATTCCAATTTTCAATGGTTTGCAAACCCGCACGTCCGTGAAAAACGCGGAACTCCAAAAATTGAGCGCGGAGTATAATTATAAGTCAGTGGAAGACCAGTTGAAAAACGATGTGTATGTGGCTTACGCGGATGCGAAAGCCGCCTGGCAAAAATATCTTGCGGCACAAAACAGCGTGAAAGCGCTGGAGAAATCATTTGAATATATGACAAAGCGTTTTAACCTTGGCGCTGCCAACTCACTCGAATATTCAATCGCCAATACCAATCTCGCTGCCGCGCAAATTGAAATTCTCAAATCAAAGTATGATTACATTTTCAAGCTGAAAGTGCTTGATTTTTATCTTGGAAATCCCATCACACTCAATTGAAAAACGTGACTGGAAAAAAAAAGCTGATTATTTTCATCCTTGTTTTATTTGTCCTTCCGCTTGGTGGAATATTATTTCGTAAACTGAGTGTCGAAAAATCTGTGGAAGTGACCGTGGAAAAAGCGGGGCTTAACACGATTATAGAAACAGTTTCCGCCAGCGGAAAAATTTTTCCTGAAACCGAAGTGAAAATCAGCCCGGATGTTTCAGGAGAAATCATTGACCTGTTTTTTGAAGAAGGCGATTCGGTGAAAAAAGGCGATTTACTGCTGACAATCCGCCCGGATATTTATCAGTCTGTTGTGGAGCAGGCGGATGCCGCGGTCAATCAATCCAAAGCCGCCCTCGCCAACGCGCGGGCGCGATTAGAGCAGGCAAAAGCGCAGTTTGAAAACGCGAAATTGACTTTTGACCGAAACTCGAAACTCTTTGAACAAAAAGTCATTTCGCCTTCCGAACATGATGCCGCGGTTGCTGCTTACAAAACCGCTGAAGGCGAATTGAACGCTGCACAACAAAGCGTGACCGGTTCCGAGTTCAGCGTGAAAAGCGCGGAGGCGGCACTGAAAGAGTCGCGCGACAACCTCACCCGCACACGCATTTATGCACCGATGGATGGCACTCTGTCAAAACTGAACGTGAAAAAAGGCGAGCGCGTGGTTGGTACCGCTCAAATGCCGGGCACCGACATGCTCATTATTGCCGACCTCAGTCGTATGGAAGTGCAGGTAGATGTGAGCGAAAACGACATCATCCGCGTGAGTGTGGGCGACAGTGTCAGCATTGATGTGGACGCGTTCCTTGATAAAAAATTCAAAGGCATGGTGCGACATGTCGCCAATTCATCGAGCAGCACGTTGCTGACTTCAGAACAGGTCACCAACTTCACGGTGAAAATCAACATCCTTACGGATTCTTATCGTGAATTAGTAAGTTCCAAACGCCCTTATCCCTTCAAACCCGGCATGTCCGCCACCGTTGAAATCAAAACTGACATTCGTGAAAGCGCGCTTTCCGTCCCTATTCAAACCGTGACCATCCGCGAGCCGGAAAATGAAAAAGAGGGAACAGCACGAAGAGAGGAAATCGTGTTTGTGCATGAAGGCGGAAAAGTGAGAGCCGCCAAAGTGAAAACAGGCATTCAGGATGACCGGTACATAGAAATCACGGAAGGGTTGGATGAAAAGATGGAGGTGGTGACCGGTCCCTTCCGCGCCATCTCCCGCACATTGAACGATGGAGATGCGGTGAAGGTAGTGATGAAGCTGAAAAAGGATGATTAAAATTTCATATTATGAAAATCCTCTGCATCGGTCGCAACTATTCGGAACACGCGAAGGAATTGAAAAACGAAATTCCCACCGAGCCGGTAGTTTTCATGAAACCCTCCACCGCACTGACGCGCAACAACAAAGTTTTTTTCTATCCCGATTTCACAAGCAACCTGCATTATGAAGGCGAGCTGGTGTTAAAAATCAGCAAGAATGGAAAAAAAATCGCTGAAAAATTCGCGCATAAATATTTTGAAGAAATCACTGTCGGCATTGATTTTACCGCCCGCGACCTGCAAAATAAATGCAAAGAAAAAGGCTTGCCCTGGGAAATTGCCAAAGCGTTTGACGGCTCGGCAGCGATTGGAAATTTTATTCCCGTGAAAGAATTGAAGGATGGGAAAAATATTCATTTCTCTTTAAAGAAAAATGATACCGTTGTACAGAATGGATATTCCAAAGACATGTTGTTTTCTTTCGAAAAAATCATCAACTATTGTTCCAATTATTTCACTCTGCTGGAAGGCGATTTAATTTTCACCGGAACACCGGCAGGCGTAGGCGAGGTTAAAATAGAGGATGCGTTTGAAGGCTGGATAGAAGATAAAAAAGTGTTTGGTTGTAAAGTGAAATAAATAATTTTTAATCCAACATTATCATGCGTTGCTTTTTTCAGATAGCATTTTGATATGCCTCAACACTCTTTCATGAATTTTGTGAATGATGTAATCACTCCAGATTTTCCAATAGAAAGCGGGTTTTATATCGTGCTTGTACCAGGTAGTGCCTTCGATAAGTGTTTTTCCATCGGGCAGAGTTGTTAGTTTAAACTGCCCCTCTTTTGACACGAAATAATTATGCAGATGCGGAGCGTTCACCTCGCGGAAGCTAAGTTCCTTCATGGGCGCTGATTGCTCGATGACGTCAAATCGCAGCAAATGCGGCTCATCCCATACGGTTATCGGTTCCACGAAACTGCCGGTCGTAAAATTGCAGTATCGCATCGCTCCCACGCCCATACCTTCAATCGTGGCGTTAATAGGGTAAGCAATGCCTGCTTTGAAAATAAATTCATGCGGCTTCTCTAATTCCGGAAACACAACTACATTTTCCCAGACGGTTTGTATGTCCGCATCAATAGTCATGGAGGTTACCACTTTTTGCAATGGCGGCTGTGAGTGATTTTCTATAAAAGCAGTAAGCGGAATTGAAAAGGTGAGTACCACCAACCCTGCAACAGATTTTTTAGCGTGTTTATTCACAATTACATAAGCGATGTTGCTGCCTATCCAGGTAAATAAAATTCCGAAAGGCGCAGCCATCAGAATGCATATCAGTCCTTCAATAGCAAACACGATAAGCCCAGCAGTGTAGAGCAGCAAGGCGAAAAAACCGATTTTACACGCTTCGCCATATTTAATACTTCTTTTTTTGCCATAAATAATCACCGGACAAGCGCCAATAAAAATTGGCGTGAGGATGAATAATGCTCCTCCGTATTCTCCCGCGCCATAAATACATATCATTGTTACTATCCCCGAAATGAAAACAGCGGCAAGGACAGCCACCAACCATCTTTGGCTGGCGTTATCCATTGAGATTTTTATTTGCATGATATTTATTTTATGTTTAAAAATGAATTAAAGACCTTACAGGATTTAAAAACCTGCAAGGTATTACCCGACAATTTTATAATGAACTGAAATCTACCACACATCATCTTAGCCTGCCGTCACTCCCATCTTCAACCTTTCCGCTTCCATGCGCATCTGTTTTGCTTTCGTTTTGCCGCGGAAAAACAGGAACAGGTTCAGGAACAACACGATGCCGAGATAAATGGAGAAGCCCCCGATTTTACCGCTGAGAATGTCAACCATGTCTTTCGCATTGAGGTTGTGGCGATTGATTTCAAGTATCTTCAGCGCGAAGCCAAGGTTGAGCAGGTAAAAGCCCACCTCGAATAGCCGGTTAGTGGCAAGGGCGATTTCTTCCCGTCCATTGAAAATGTCGAGCATAAATACTTTTCCGTTTTTGAAAAGAATTTTGGAAATATAATATGTCAGCCCGATGACAACCGGAAGGTAAATCCCGTAGGCGATGATAAAATTGTTGATGTTCATGGTAAATTGTTTTTATGGTGAATAAATGAATTACGATGAGAAACATGCAGCAGGTAAATCACCAGCATGTTGATGAAATGCAAGGTGCCGAGCAGCAGGATAATCATCCCGATTTTGCCGCTCAGAAATTCGAAGAGGTTTTTCGCATTGTTTAACCGTGATTATGCATTAGGATTAGAAAAATAGTGATAATTTGTTTGAATGGAGGATAAAATGGGTAATTTTTAACAGTAACAACAATCACCAAAATGGTTAATCTCCCTATCGAATATTCGGACAAGCCAGTGAC
>JBGTCY010000310.1:0-9525 GCA_041748615.1 Chitinophagales bacterium | reverse complement strand
TAAATATAAGGGATGGCGCATCGGCAGTCGCTACGAACAGGAAATCAATAAAGTGAAAAGCGTGGCAACGGATACGCTGCTCTCGGGCAGTTTTGTCTTTAACGAATGGCGCGTCTATATCGCCAATTCGGATACGGTACTCGATAAAGCTCGGTTTGAATACATCCGCAGGCAGGAGTTTTTCCCCCGCAATAATGATTTGCGCCTGATAAATTCAAGCAACACCTTCAATCTGAATGGCAACTGGATTACAAATAAAACGCACAAACTCGGTTGGCAATTTACGTATCGCCAATTTGAAACGAAAGACTCCTTAGTTTCAGCCAGGGAGTTGGAGCATTATTATCTCGGGAGGTTAGAATACGGACTGACGGTTTTTAAGGGAGCGATAACCACCAACATTTTGTACGAGTTGGGAGCGGGCAGAGAGCCGCGCATTGATTTCACCTATCTTGAAGTGCAGCCCGGTCAGGGTGTTTATCAATGGGTGGATTATAATGAAAACGGAATCCAGGAGTTGAATGAATTTGAAATTGCTGCCTTCAGCGACCTCGGAAATTTCATTCGTGTGCTCAACCCCACTAATGAATTTGTGCCGGTGGACAACACCCAATACAATCAAACTTTCAATCTCAATCCCCGCGCGGTGTGGAATAATAAAAAAGGCGTGCGAGGGTTCATTGCCCGTTTTTCAACGGTGACTTCAATTCAGGTGAACCGGAAAATTTTCAGAGGCTCCGGCAAGTCGCCCTTCAATCCCTTTGTGCTGAATGAGGAAGAAGAATCGCTCGTGGCGCTGACCGGTCTCATGCGCAACAGTATTTTCTTCAACCGGCAAAATCCAAAATACAGCCTTGAATACACGGTGCAGGACAACCAAAGAAAAACAAACCAGGTCAATGGTATTGAAACCACACTGCTGCGCGAGCACATCGGCAGGGCGCGCTGGAATGTGATTCAGCCCGTGAGTCTCATCCTCACTTATCGCAATGGCAGGCGGGCAAACGGCTCTGAGTTTTTTTCCGAACGCAACTATGTCATCAACTCGCAGGAAGCGGAACCCCAGGTTTCTTATTTATCCGGCACAAAATTCAGATTAACCACCACCTATCATTTCGCCTACCGTAAAAATCAGTTGGGTGAAAACGGTGAAACCGCCACCAGCAACGAAGCAATCGTGGAAGGTCGCTACAATATTGTCGGCAAGAGCACCCTGAATGCCCGCTTTTCATTCGCGCGCGTTGATTTCACCGGAGCGCCCAACTCCGCCATTGAGTTCGCCATGTTGCAGGGTTTTAAAGACGGCAACAACTACACCTGGGCGGTTTCATTCGAGCGCAACCTGGCGCAAAACATTCAGTTGAGCCTCATCTATGACGGCAGAAAAACCGGAGACGCGAAACCCGTGCATGTGGGAAGAGTGCAGGTGAGGGCCATCTTTTGATTTGATTGCAGTAGTGCAGGATTTGTTCCGCTTCGTGTTTATTGTCCACGGTCAGCAGCCCACAGCCCACGGTGCTCGCGCAAGCATTGAGGCGATGGCAGAGAGGGAAGCCTGCTTGTGCGGTGCGTGTGAATGTCCATCAACGCCACTCTTCGCTCAACTCAGAGTGACCCGTGCCCTAAGCAATTCCCCTCAATGCTTGCGCGAGGAAAACGCTGTTGACTGTTGACCGTGTTCTGTGGACGATGGACTGTAACAATCCCAAGGGGATGCCGGAACGAGACCGGTAATATCTCAACTTTAAACATCACACTTTAAACATGAAACTATAGGGCAACTCCCGGTCAGCACCCGTCCTGTTTAAAAATAAGAAACATCATTCCCGTGTTTCAGATAGTTTTTTTCTTCTTTGCGGATGGCGAAGCCGATTAAGAATTTTTTTAAACCGGGGATGTCTTTCAGTTTGGGATTTCCTTTTTTGGTTCTGAACCTGTCGAAGAAATATTTGGTGGAGATGACGGCAAAACCGGCACAGGTGTTATGGTCGAGTTTGTCGCTCAGGTTGTTGAGTTTCACTTTTGTCGCACCCAATGCTTTCATGGATTCATAGGCGACTTCCGAGTTTTTGTAGCTCACCTCGCGGTCGCCTTTGCAATAACACAGTTGCATTGCCGCCTCCGGTTTCCAATTCGTGAGATTGTTTTCTTTCAGCCTTTTTTTGAATTCGAAATCAGGGTTGTTCAGATATTCATTCATCATTTCATCCGTCACAACATCTTTGGGAATTTTCGGCATCATCGCGTTCAGTTCATCGAGGGTGCGATTGTCGTTATGTTCAAAAAACGGAGGCAGCAACGTATCGAACGGTGATTTGAAAATTGAGTAGATGTTATCCGCTTCTACAATCCCGTAAGCCTCCTGGTAAGAAAGCAGCAGATAGGGCAGGTAAAAAGGTCTCGGATATTCCTGAAACATATATTTTTCCTGCTCACCGGTCATATCATAAGCTCCGCTCATGGGCGAGGAGGCGGTTACGACAAACCGGGGGTCATTGAGTTCCTGCAGATATTTATGGGCGGCTTTGGATGAATGACCGCCCTGTGAATAGCCGGTGAGGAAAAGCTGCGAATTATGTTTTAAGCCGAGCGTCTGGTTAAGTTCATCAATCGCGTAGAGCATGTAGATGAATGACCACGCTTCAGACCAGGCATGTTGATATAGGTGTTTGCCTTCGCCCTTCCCGATGCCGTAATAATCGGGATACATGGTCGCGTAGCCATCCGTGGCGAAAATCAGGCAAATCATCTGCTGTGAATCATCATCGGTGATGTTGCGGTGTTTTTCAATTTGAGTGCCGTGACCAAACATCATATACGGAACGGGCTTGTCCGTTTTAGGCGCATAATAAATCCCGGAAGCGTTGCGCCAGGTGCCGTCAATCCACTGCACGCGGTAAATGATTTCATAAATGTCCACCCCGTTTTTCACGGGCATGATGATTTTCGGGACGCTTTTCTGCTTCCATAATGTCTTGATGGTTTGCGTGGTGTGTGATTTCACCAGCTCCGCGCTCACCAAATATTTTTTTTCTTCGGCAAAAGCGGTGATTGAAATCAATAGAATAGCGAAAGTGATACAGTATTTTTTCATCATGAATGGGGAGGTTGAAAGAAGCGAAAAATGAAAGTAAATTTAGTTTGTTTGCTGAACACATGCAGCAGTTGGTGCGGAGTTTAATGTTTAGTGTCAACAGTCCACAGACGACAGACCACAGTTTTGCTCGCGCAAGCATTGAGGCGAATGCTTTGAGCGGAAGCCTGCTTGTGCGCTTCGTGTGATTGTCCATAGACCATAGTCAATAGTCCATAGATTTTACTCGCGCAAGCATTGAGGCGAATGCTTTGAGGGAAAGCCTGCTTGTGCGCTTCGTGTGATTGTCCATAGTCCATAGTCAATAGTCCATAGATTTTACTGAGGCGATTGCTGTGAGTGTAAGCCTGCTTGTGCGCTTCCTGGAAGACCACAGTCCACAGACACAGACGACAGACCACAGTTTTGCTCGCGAAAGCATAGATGCTATTGCATCGATGTAAATCCGTCATGCTGAGTTCATCGAATGATGGCGGGATTGCCGTCTTAGGAAAAATGAAATGGCGCTTGCTCTGTACGTCTGTGCCTTGCTTTGATTGGTAGCGTCCCGCGATTGTGGTGTCTTACCTCCGGGGGAGGAGGGGGGGGTAGGGAGTTTAATGTTTAAAGTATAATGTTTAAAGTTTAAGTTTAAAGTCCATAGACGATAGTCCATTGTCCATTGTTAATTGTTAGTTGTTTGAATTGTCCCCTGTCCCTTTCGATGCCATCCTTCGAAAGGCTTAGGATGACTGCCCGGCTCGTCCCTCGTCACCTGCCCCTTTCCGGTGCTCGCGCAAGCATTGAAGTTGATTGCCCGCAATGAAAGCCTGCTTGTGCGCTTCGTCTGATTGTTCACAGTTTAGATTTTTATAGATAAAAAACACATTTCAAAAATCCTGCTATCAGCTTCTTTACATTTTTTTAACAAATATTCGTCAATCAACAAAAACAATTTTGAATTGCCGGTGTTAACCATCTGATTTTTATAATTTCTTTAACCAAAACCAACACCATGAAACGAAAAATTTTTACACTGCTCTTTTTAATGAGCATTGGTATCGCAAACTTGCTTGCGCAAACAGCGCGCCTGCAGGTCATTCACAACGCTGCCGACCCGGCAGCCGCATCCGTTGACGTCTGGGTCAATGGCGCGTTACTTCCTGTCTTTGATAATTTTGCTTTCCGCACGGCAACACCTTTTATTGATGTGCCAGCGGGAGTACCGCTGACCATTGCAGTTGCACCGGACACGAGCACAACCGAAGCATCAGCAATCGCCACTTTTAATGTGGGACCATTAGTGGACGGAGAAAAATATGTGCTGTTTGCCAATGGAGTCGTAGGCAGTGGATTTACGGCAAATCCTGATGGCGCAAATATCACTTTTGATTTGTTCCCATTTGCCGGAGGCAGAGAATCAGGCATCAACCCAACAGAGTTGGACATGTTGATTTTTCATGGTGCAACGGATGCGCCAACCGTTGATATTGTCGCACGAACTGGCGGTGCCGCTCCTTTTACATTGGTAGATGATTTGAGCTATGGCGATTTTTTCGGCTACGCTTCAATTCCAACACTTGAATTCGCGCTTGACATTAAAGATGCCAGCGGAACAATTACAGTTGCCACTTTCACTGTTGACTTAAGAGCAGCGGGTGGTGGTGCCGGAGTGGTTTTCGCATCCGGCTTTTTAAATCCAGGACAAGGTCCCGCATTTGGATTGTGGGTAGCATTGCCTGACGGAACAACCTTGCCGCTCGACCAGCCGGGAACTGCCCGCGTTCAGGTCATTCATAATTCACCTGACCCGCTTGCAGTGAGTGTAGATATTTATGTAAATGGATTGCAGCCAACGGCTGAATTAAATGATTTGGCATTTCGCACAGGAACTCCATTTTTTGATGTTGAAACCGGCATTGAAACAATCATCTCAATTAACGGTCCGGCAAGCGCTGACGCGGATGACGCGGTGGTTACAAAAATTAATTTAGGCAACGCGGTAGTGGATGGCGGTTCCTATATTTTATTCGCGGCAGGTTTGGTGGATACATCGGGATTATCAGGGATTAATCCTGACGGCATCAGCCCGTTTTTTACATTAGTGCCTGTTGGAAGCGCGAAAGAATCAGCCGGAAATTCCAATGAAGTGGATTTGGTGATTCATCATGGTTCACCGGATGCACCTACTGTGGACATCGTTGCAAAAAATGTAGCGACACTGGCGGATGATTTAAAATATCTGGATGTTACAACTTACCTGACCGTTCCTGCTGCCAATTATGTAATTGAAGTAAAAGATGCAAGCGGTACCGTAACCGTAAAATCCTATTATGCACCGTTAGAAACAGCAGGAGGCGCTGCAGCCGCTGTGTATGCTTCAGGTTTTTTAGACCCTTCGAATGGCGTACCGTTTGGAATTTTCGCTACGCTTCCGAATGGACTTACACTCGAATTACCCGAAATCGGCAATGCACGTGTTCAGGCGATTCACAACTCACCGGATGCGGCAGCTTCCGTAGTGGATATTTATGTGATTGACGGCACAAACGCTACGCTCGCGAAATTGGAAGATGTGGCATTCAGGACAGCGACACCGTTTTTGGATTTACCTTCCAACCTTCCCTTGTCATTAGGTTTTGCTCCGGCAAACAGCACCGATGAAAATGATATTATTTTGACGATTGACTTAGGCGAGTTGATGTCGGATGAAACATATATTGCCATTGCGAATGGAATTATTGACACGGCTAATTACAATCCAAGTCCTGAATTTTCAGTGAGTGTTTTCGCTGGCGCGCGTGAAGCGGCAATCAACCTAACCGATGTTGACGTGTTGGTGTATCATGGTTCAACGGACGCTCCAACAGTTGATGTGGATGCGCGCACCGGTGGCATGGCGCCCATTCAGTTGATTGATGATTTAAGCTATGATGATTTTGTCGGTTATGCATCAATTCCTCCGGCAGTATTTGCATTGGATGTAAAAGATGAAACAGGAACAGTAACTGTCGCCACGTTCATTGCTGATTTGAGCAGTGTTGCGGGCGCAGCCGCTGTTGTTTTCGCATCTGGATTTTTGGATGATGCGCAAGGCGCTGCATTCGGACTTTGGGTGGCATTACCCAATGGAACTACATTCCCCTTACCGACACCGGGCAATGCGAGAGTACAAGTGATTCACAATTCACCCGACCCGCTTGCTGCCACGGTTGACATCTATGTGAATGGATTGCAACCTGCTCCGGCTCTGAATAATTTACAGTTTCGTGCCGCATCACCGTTTTTTGATGTGCAAACCGGCTATGAAACAGTCATCTCTGTGAATGCGCCAACCAGCGCTGATGCGGATGATGCCGTTGTAACAAAAATCAACTTAGGCGCGGCATTGATGGATGGCGGTTCTTACATTGTATTTGCAGACGGATTAGTGGATACTACCGGTTTGTCCGGCATCAATCCGGATGGCATTAATCCGGCTTTCACACTTGCGGCATTTGGTGGCGCGCGCGAAGCCGCAACCGATACTGCCAATGTTGACTTCATTGTGCATCATGGTTCGCCCGATGCACCAACTGTTGATGTCATCGCAAGAAACGTAGCTACGTTGGTGGATGACATTAAATATCTTGAATTTAACGGAAGCTACCTCAGCGTACCTGCCGCTGATTACACAATTGACATCACCGATGCAACCGGAACTGTAACCGTAAAATCATATTTCGCACCGTTGGCACAATCAGGCGGTGCTGCCGCTGCGGTGTTTGCATCAGGTTTTCTTGACCCAACCAACGGCACCGCTTTTGGAATTTGGGTGGCATTGCCGGATGGAACAACCTTCCCCCTGCCTGAATTAGGCGGAGGCGGAACTGCTCGCGTACAGGTTATTCACAACGCAGCCGACCCTGCAGCCGCTTCTGTGGATGTGTGGGTAGATGGCGCATTATTGCCCGCATTGGACAATTTCGCGTTCCGCACAGCAACACCCTATGTTGATTTACCGGCAGGACAAATCATCAGCATTGCCGTTGCACCTGATACCAGCACTTCCGCGGCATCAGCGATTGCAACATTTAATGTTGGTCCCCTGACAGACGGAGAAACCTATGTCTTGTTTGCCAATGGGGTAGTGGGCAGTGGTTTTACCGCAAACCCAAATGGACTCAGCATCGCTTTTGATTTATATGCCAATGGTGGAAGGGAAACCGGCAGCGACCAGAATTTAGTGGACGTATTGGTTTTTCATGGCGCAACTGACGCTCCAACGGTGGGCGTGGATGCCCGCACCGGAGGTGGTGCGCCTATCGAGTTGATTAACGGATTTTCTTATGGAGACTTTGTTGGTTATGTATCAATTCCACCAGCCGAGTTTGCCTTGGATATTAAAGCGGGTGCCGCGACTGTGGCGACATTTATCGCTGACCTGACCGGTGTTGCCGGTGCTGCGGCAGTTGTTTATGCTTCCGGATTTTTAGATGACACTCAGGGACCGGCTTTCGGATTATGGGTGACATTGCCCGATGGTACTACGTTTGGATTACCCACTCCCGGTTCGGCTCGTGTTCAGGTGATTCATAACTCACCTGACCCGCTGGCAGGTTCAGTTGACAGTTATGTAAACGGATTGCAGCCTGATGCCGCTTTGAATAATCTTGAATTCAGAAAAGCGACTCCGTTTTTTGATGTGCAGACCGGCTATGAAACTTTTGTTTCTGTGAATGGCGGCAACAGCGCAAATGCGGATGATGCCGTAGTAGCAAAAATCAGTTTCGGCAGCGCGCTCATGGATGGTGGTTCTTACATCGTGGTTGCTAATGGATTAATTGACACAACCGGAAAATCCGGTATCAATCCCGATGGCATCAATCCATTCTTTACGTTGGTCGCCATCGGTGGCGCTCAGGAAACAGGCGCTAATGCAAACAACGCGGACATTGTGATTCATCATGGTTCACCCGATGCGCCAACTGTTGATGTGGTTGCAAGAAATGTGGGCACCATCGCGGATGACCTTGCTTACTTAGATGTTACTCCGGGTTATGTCAGCGTTCCGGCTCAATCCTACATTATTGACGTGAAAGATGCGAGCGGAACCACCACAGTGAAATCATATTTTGCTCCGCTGAGTTCAGCGGCTGGCGCTTCAGCAGCGGTATTCGCGTCTGGATTTCTGAATCCGGCAAATGGTGTTCCGTTTGGTATATGGGTAGCATTGGCAAGCGGTGCTACATTCCCGTTGCCTGAAATCGAAACAGCACGCGTACAGGCGATTCACAATTCTGCCGATGCAGCCGCATCTGTGGTGGATGTGTATGTGACGGATGCGATTGGTGATGTGATTGCTAAATTGGAAGATGTCGCTTTCAGAACCGCGACTGATTTTCTTGATTTGCCCTCAACAATTCCGCTCACATTGGGTTTTGCGCCATCCACCAGCACGAGTGTTGCTGAGGTCATTGCATCCGTTTCCATCGGAGCGCTGACTACGGGTGAAAAATACATCGCGATTGCCAATGGCATTCTCAGTTCAACAGGCTACAATCCAAGTCCCGCTTTTACGGTGCATGTGACAGGTGGTGCAAAAGAGGAGGCAGCCAACCAAGGTCAGAATCAAACGGATGTTTTGGTCTATCATGGTTCAACGGATGCTCCAACGGTAGATGTGGTTGAAACAGGAGTGGGTGCAGGTACCATTGTGGATGATATCAGCTATGGCGAGTTTCAGGGTTATCTTTCTCTGAACACTACGAACTATGTCATCGCAATTCGTGATGCCAGCGGCACTACTACGGTAGCCGCATACCAGGCACCTTTAGAAACGCTTGGACTTGCGGATGCCGCTTTGACCGTGTTGGCTTCCGGTTTCTTAGACCCATCCGGCAACAGCAATGGTCCGGCTTTCGGACTGTTTGCAGCGTTACCTACCGCAGGCGCTTTGTTGCCTTTACCGCTGATTACCGGAATTGAAGAACAAAATATCTTCATCAGCAATGTGAAGTTTTATCCCAACCCCACCAGCGATTTTCTGAGAGCGGAGTTTACGCTTGAAGAAACCGCCAATGTGAGAATGCGGATTTTCAGTGTCAACGGAACCGAAGTGATGATGAGCGATGCCGGACGATTGGCGACTGGCGCGCACATGATGCAAACTTCCCTGGCAGGATTACCCTCCGGTCATTATTTGGTGATGATTGAAGCAGGTGAAAAACTAAAAGTCACACAGCCTGTTTTCGTGAAATAAAATAGTTTCAGATTTTTAAGGGGTTTATGAAAAGTCCTCCGTGAAAGCGGAGGGCTTTTTTTTTGAAATATGTTTAACCGTGATTATGCATTAGGATTAGAAAAATAGTGATAATTTGTTTGAATGGAGGATAAAATGGGTAATTTTTAACAGTAACAACAATCACCAAAATGGTTAATCTCCCTATCGAATATTCGGACAAGCCAGTGAC
>JBGTCY010000309.1:0-13346 GCA_041748615.1 Chitinophagales bacterium | reverse complement strand
AATGAAACAGAAAGCTTTAAACGCCTATGGAGCACGGTAAGCAATAGCTGGATAAACAACGAAAAACGCGTCAGCACCTTTAATAGTGCCAATAAAATATTAGAAGAAGAGAATTTTAAAAACTGGGATGAAGCTACAAATGAATGGTTGAATAGGTCGAGAGGAATATTTGAATACAATAGTAATCAAATGCGCACCCTTATAATCACTCAAATCTGGGATTTCCCCGCAAATTCCTGGCTGAATATACAAAAAGAAACCAACGATTTTGACAGCAATAATAATGAAATACTATCGCTCATCTCCATATGGAAAACCACAAGTAATGTCTGGGAAGGTTATGAAAGAACCAGCCGCACCTATGATCAAAACAATAACGAATTGGGTTATTTTATAGAACGGTGGAGTACCGCTGACAACGATTGGCGCAACAGAACACTTGCTGATAAAATTTATGATGCGGCAAACAACCTATTGGAGTACACAGTGCAGGTATGGGATATTCCCAATAATGTATGGATAAATAGCTCCAAACGTACCCGTACTTACAATGCCAATAATTATATTACAACATATATTGAGCAAACCTGGGACGCCATTATCAACGAGTGGTTAAATGTTCATTATGAATTGAATACCTATGATGCCAATAACAATGAAATAGAAAATCTAACCCAGCTCTGGGACAATAATGCTAACAACTGGAGAAATCATAGAATCAGAAACAGAACCTATGATAATCTAAACAACGAAATCGAGTTATTGGTCAGATTTTGGGATGTTTCTTCAAGCGAATGGAAGAATAATGGAAAAGTGACGCATGTATTTGACAGCCATAACAACCTTATCGAAAAATCATCCATGGACTGGAATAATAATTTGAATGATTTTGAGCCAACCTCCCTTGATCTATTTGAATACAATACCAACAATGACTTAATTGCAGATGAACGCTATTTCAACTGGGAAAGCAATAACGGAGCCTTTGGAGTTGGTGTTAGAAGAGAATATAAATGTACTCAAATACCCCTCCAAACGGAAATGCCTGAAATGAAAACTGAATTAACAGTATATCCCAATCCACTAAGTGCAGGTGATGCATTGCAAATCAAATCTGCTAAAACTGGCAGTTTCCAATTGTATGATCTAAACGGTAAAATCTGTTTAAACGGCACCTTGGAAAAAGGCAATAATACTCTGGAAACTCACAACCTACAGCAAGGCATGTACTTTTTAATCATGGAAAACGATTACAGTAAATTGATTGTGCAATAGAATCTCATAGTCCGGCATAAGTATTAAATGCGTTCGTGATTAAGCAAGAAATATAATATTCGCCTTGCTTTCGTGGGCTTCCAATCCGCAACCATCGCACTAATCTCCTCTTCGACTCCTGCGAACGAAACCCCCTCTTCATTTTTTATCATTGTTTTTCTTTTGCGCCTGCTCATGTTCTTTTTGTTCCTGCTTTTTTTCTTTCTCCTCCGCTTTTTCTTGTTTCCTGAAATGTCCTCTCAGGAGAAAGTTGCTTTTTGCCGCTTCCATATTTTCATCCAAGCCTTCGGCAGCGCTCTTTGCGCTCTCCATCGTTTCGTTCAGGTTTTTAGCAAATGTTGGGTCCATGAACAGCATTCCGATAGTGCCTTTTCCTGAGCTGACATTGTTCACCACCGTTGCAAGGTCCCTGGTGATGAGGGCGGCATTATCGGCAGTCACTTGTATTTTCAGCATGATGTCATCCATGTTCACCGGCTGAACGGTGGCAATCTCATCATTGTCTTCTATTTCCCCCGCCCCGCTGGTGCCGGGATTGATGGTCATCACTTTGTTGCCCATCAGTCCATCGGAGCTAATCACCGCGGTAGCATCCTTCTTGATGAACTGTTGCGTTTTGCTCTCAATCACTAAGTTCACGCGCACCGAAGTGTCGCTGATGATTTCAACTTTGCTCACTGTGCCAACCGTGATGCCTGAAAACCGCACGTTGTTGCCCACCTGCAGCCCGTTCACATCTTTGAAAACCGCGCTGATTTCAAATGTACTGCTGAACAAGTGCTGCCTGGTGCCGATAAAGTAGATGGCTAATACGAAAAGCGCTCCGCCAACGGTAATCAATATTCCCAGCTTGATTTTGTGGTTTGTGTTTTTTTTCATGATTAGTTTTTTTTAATGAGTTCATCCGGTAATTGGTCATTCAATTCTATTATAGCCCCAAGCTATTAGCTACAAGCTGCAAGCCGGAAATATTTTAATTATAGCTAACAGCTAATTTCTAACATCTCAAATCCAACATCTCCAAACCTTTATTCAAAAAATGAATGCACCAATTCATCTTCTGAATTTTCCAATTCGTTAAAAGCGCCTTCCGCCACGAATTCGCCTTCATTTAATATCAGCATCCTGTCAGCCGTGATTCGCGCACATTGTATATCATGCGTGATGATGACGGAAGTGGTGTTGTATTTTTTTTGCACTTCCAAAATCAGGTTGCTGATTTCCTTCGCGGTGACAGGGTCCAACCCCGTGGTTGGTTCATCATACAACATGAGTTCCGGCTTCAATATCATCGAGCGCGCCAAGCCAATTCTTTTTCTCATGCCGCCAGAAAGCTCCGAGGGCATTAAGTCAACAGCATCTTCCAATCCCACGTTTTCCAAAACTTCCATCACCAGCTTATCAATTTCTTCCTGCGGCTTGCCCGATTGCCTCAACGGAAATTCCAGGTTTTCCCGCACAGTTAAAGAATCATATAAAGCCGCCCCCTGGAAGAGGAAACCGATTTTCATCCGGATGCGATTCAATTCTTTTCTATTCAAAGAAAAAATATCACTGCCAAGAATGGATACCTTGCCTTCGTCCGCTTCCAGCAGCCGCACCATACACTTAATCAGCACCGACTTGCCGGAGCCTGACTTGCCAAGCACCACTACCGTTTCTCCTTTGTGAATCGTGAGGCTGATATCTTTCAGCACCTCATTGTCGTCAAACGACTTTTGCAGATGCTCCATCTCCACCACGATGCCATTTTGCGTTGTGTCCATGTCAATTGTAGAATAACAGGTTCGTGAACTGTACGGCAATCATATCAATGATAAACACTAATAAGGAAGCCATTACTACTGCCGCGTTTGCTGCCGCTCCTACTCCTTGCGTACCCTTGTTGGAATGATAGCCTTTGTAACAGGCTACAATCCCGATGGCAAAGCCAAAGAAAAATGTTTTGATAAAAGCAGGAAATACATCCGAAAAATCCACCGCGTTAACAACCTGGGAAAAGAATAAAGTAAAACTTACATCACCGGTGATATTCACGCCCATGAAGGCGCCCGCCAAAGCAATAGCGTCAGCGAAAATTACGAGAACGGGAATCATGAGCGTGGCAGCCACAACGCGCGTCACCACGAGATAATTGAAAGGGTTGGCGCCTGAAACTTCCATCGCATCAATTTGCTCGGTCACTTTCATGGAGGCTAATTCCGCCCCGATGCCGGAGCCTACTTTGCCTGCGCAAATCAATGCAGTAATCACCGGACCGATTTCCCGGATAATGGAAACGGCAACCATGGCGGGCAGCCAAGACTCCGCTCCGAATTGAGATAGAGTGGGCGCAGACTGTATCGTGAGCACCAAGCCCATGATAAAGCCGGTAATTGCAACGAGGTAAAAAGATTTATTGCCAATCAGGTACGCTTGCCTCGCTAATTCATTGAACTCATACGGTGGCTGGAATAATTCTTTAAAAAACCTTCCCGTAAAAATTGTAAGTGAAGTCACCTCCGTGAAAAACTCTTTCATGCCTTTAAAGGCAATACTTTTTTTTTCCAAAGCAACTCTGCCATCACTTCTTTTTGATGGCAGAGGCGGTTCATTCTTTTTATTTGAATTGGGGTTGCTCATTGATTATGGTCTATTTGTTGATTCGGCTATTGTTATTTCGCGGTGAAGTGATTGCAATACTTGCACCCGTACCCTGAAGTGTTTGATACAGAATGTATCGTTGCTGCCGCAACCTTGAACGATTACAGAACCGCTTCCATCCGGTTGGCTTTTTATTCTCTTCCCGCTTTGCAACTTGGGCTTGAATCAGTGAATACAAAGGTCGCCTTACCAACTTTGATTCTGTTACACAATTCCATGAAAGAGTTACATCTTTCACACACCGATTCTTGGATAACGCATTTTTGCCAACTAGAATTGAAATTTCAAAACACAATCAAACAAATCACAAATAAATTTCAATAACCCAAAAAACAAAAAATTCAAACCAACGCAATAGTGTCTTTAGATTGATTTGTGTTTTTGAATTTTCAGCATTTGGATATTATTTGATTTTTGAGAATTGTTTTTTGGTGCTTAAAAAACGACAACCGGTTAGTAAGGCGTAAACAAGTAGTTACTCTACCTGCTTGAATATTTTCCGGTATTCGGTGCGATTGCCGTAATTCAATTCCAGCACGTAAACTCCGCCCGGTAAATGTTCATCTAAGTAAAACGTGTTTTTGTTTTCGCCTCTTTGAAAATTGATGATTTCAGCGATAGCCGTTTGTCCAAGCGCATTCACAATGCGGAGTCTGGCGGCTCCTTCATTTTCAGCCGAAAAATTCACGAGCAGTTTATCCGTAAATGGGACAGGATAAACCTGCAAACCGATTGTTTCATCCCGCAATGAAATTGCACTTCCGTTTTCATCGCTCGTTAATACTTCATTGCATGAACCTCCAATGATTAGTTGGGCAAACAACGCGCCCCCGCCACCCGATTGTCCGTCATGATAGTTGTCGGTTTTAGTGTCGCCAAACCACAGAAACGGTGTGGAGCCTCCTGTGAATTCAATTTTCATGATATGGATTTCAAATGGTGGCGCGTTTTTGCTGTATGGAAATTCAATAAAAGAAACTTGTTCAAAATCAACACCATAAAAAGCGTTCAGCGGGATGCAGAATTTAGTCCAGGATTCCGTTAGACATGCGCTTTGCGGGATGTAATTCTGTAATTTAACCGGACTTAATCTTTTTCCCTGAATTCGCAGTTGAATATTTTGCCAGTCCGCTTCGCCCACCGTTCTCACGGTAACACACAGCGTGTTATTTCCTCCGGCAATCACATCCCATTTAGGTGTCCACAGATTGGAGGAGCTATAGCCTATTTTTACTTTCCTCCAACTTGCCTGGTAATTTACGGTTCTCAGGTAATTCGGTCTTAATGTTGTAGCAAAGTGCTGACAAATATTTTGCCCGATGTAGATATCCGTAGTGCAGGGATTGGCGTCATTGCAATGGCACGAGTTATCGCAATCCAGCGGAGTGTAGTAGCAAATCCCGTTGATACAAGTATCCGTGGTGCAGAGATTGCCGTCATCACAATTAATTCTTGAACATAATTCGTTAGGCTCGCAATCGTTAGGCTGAATCCCTGTCGTTCCGCCCGCGCAGATTCCGCAGGTATCCATTTGTGCGGTTCCGTTACAGACGTTATTGCAATCCATGATTCCGATGCATGGTTGACTATATTGGCAACTTCCATCATCCTCGGTAGCAGAGGAGTTATAGTTGACAGCGAGCGAGTCGGTGCAGCCGGGAAGAGATAATGCCATCCCCAATTTGAATTCGCTATTGTACACTTTTAAGTTTAACGCGGTTGCTTTTCCGGGGAGATGAATAAAAAAAAGTGACAAGAAGATGCTTGCAAGCAAGGCGGGATAAAAATTAAATGTATATATCATATAAATTATGGTATTTGTATTGCGTACTTAAAGTGGTTTCATTCGTTCGGAAAACTGTTACACAATTGGAGGAAAGAATTACATCATTCACACACCGTGTCATTTTTTCTCCTGTCTTTGATGGTGTAAGTGGAAAGGATTTTTTAGGAGGTTTTAAAGCCCTGATGGTCTGCGTTTGATTTTAAGTTGTCCGACTAACATAACCCATCAGCTTGCAGGTTCGGCTTGTGCTGCAAGACATTGCAAAGACCAGCAAGGGCGGAAGAACTTTTCATCTGCTAATCCGCTAATCCTCATCGCTTTTTATTTTTGAAATCCGAATTGCACGCGAATTTGGGATGATATCTTTTCCATGTGTGACGGCATACACTTTGGTAAATTCAACACCAAAATAGAGGATGATTGCTGAATAATACACCCATACCAGTATCACAATCACGGAACCTGCAGCGCCATATACCGAAGCGATGGGAGTATTGCCAAGGTAAGCGCCAATCGCAAATTTGCCGAACATAAACAGCACAGCCGTAAAGGAGGCTCCGATAATGCAATCACGTAAGACCACTTTTCCGTCAGGAAGTAATTTAAAAATGATGGTAAATAAAATTGTGATAATTATGAAAATGGTGATCAGGTTGATGACATAAAAAAAATAAACAGTGTCTTCCGGGAAACGGGTTTGCAAATTTTTGCTCAGTACATCCGTTAAAGAATTGATAATTAAACTGACCATCAGTAAAAAACCCAAAGAGCCTATCATGGAGAATGACATCAGCCGGTTCATCAGAAATTTTACGACACCCCGGTCTGGTTTTGCTTCAATGCCCCAGATATAATTGATGGATTCCTGAATTTCGGCAAATACAGTGGATGCAATGAATATAAAAATAATTACGCCAATGATGGTGGCAAATGTATTTTTATCGGATAGGCGAATGTTTTTAATCGTTTCCTGAATTTGAAGCGCTACATCACTTCCCACTAACTCGTTAATTTGTCCGTACAATTCGCCACGAACAGCATCCGCGCCAAAAAAAAATCCGGTGATGCTCATAATGATAATCAGCAGTGGTGGCAAAGAGAAAATGGTATAGTAGGACAACGCTGCGCTTAATTTCAAACCTTTATCGGCAATAAACTGAGTAAGCGTTGTTTTGAGGATAAATCCTATTTTTTTTGCGGTGTCTCTGATTTCCATAGTTTTTCCAGAATAAAAGATACTTCTTTTCTCAATGTATTAATTGCATCGGGTTGCAATATTTTCATAGAGATTCAGCAACTGGTTCCTTCACCTTACTCAGGTTTTCCTTCCGTTGCTTTTTATATTCTTTTCTTGGCGCTTCATCGTTTAATTCAACCATCTGCCGGTAAGCCTTCATTAAGAACTCCGGAAAATCTCCATGATAGTCTATTTTGTAGAATGAAAATCCATTATAAGGAATTACATTTTTTCCCACAGCTATTTTCACCTGTTTTTCCACCTCCCGTTCCTTAAAGTAAGCAATAAATTTTTTTTCTCTTTCCGCATTCAGTTCCTCAAATCGAGCAATCATGAAAGCTGAATCCATCAACAAGGCGCATTTCTCCTGAACGGTGAATATCAGCGAGTCGTTTATCTGTTTGTTCAAATAGTTGACGAACTGAGAATCCTTTATTGACATTTTATCCACCGCTGCAGCGTCTTCTTCACTGAAAGATTGAGCGTTTTTACCATTGGTCAACATGTAATATTTTTTCTTGGCTTCAAATAAAAGAATGTATTCCATTTCTTTCAGAGCATACTGCTGAGGATAAACAGTAATGATGGCTTCAGGAGTCTTGACGAGGAAGTCCGCTATTTGGTCAATGAATTTTTCCTGGGTGGGCAGAATCTCGCTTTGACGCATCTCCCATTTCATTGCAAATGATTTTTCAATTTCAGTTTCTGTATTTTTTACTTCCAGAATATAAGGGATGGTGGCGGGCTTGATAAAAATATTTCCGAGCACTTTTAAAATCACATCACTCAAATGAAAATCAGGGTCATTCAAATCACCGGTAATCGGAATTTCGTAATCTATGTGATTACCGCGCTCACGGACGAAAGCCATAATCAGCGGCACCGGAATCCATCTGGTATCTTGATTTCTTAATCGTTTAGCTGTACGAGGGTCTATAATCAACAAACGATTATCGCTTTGAATTTTTCCGTTCCGCACATTCCAGGTTCCTTTGAGACCAAGCGTTCCCCTGTCTAATGGAAATGAAGTGTAAGTAATCGTATAGGCATTAAACATTGAAAGCGGTATTTTTTCAAGCTGATACTGCAAATCAAAAAAACTGCTGTCTTGCGGGTTGATACTTAGGGAAACCGTTAGATTGCCATACGGCTTAACTGCAGATTTTAAAGAAATATCCACTTTTTCCTTATTCTTATCAATGGAATCGGCAAGGATGGTCAACGGGTTTAATTCCACCGCGAATTTTTCGCTCAATGAAAAGTCATTGAATTTAATATCGGCATTGTAAATTGCAAAACGGTCAATTTTATAATAACTGCGGAGAAAGTTTTTAGCAAGCACTTCTACATAACGCGCTATTTCAATCACGAGGTTGAATTTTGCGGCATCCGCTGTGGCGGCTGTGATTTTATCACCGTCTTTTCCAAACATCATTTGCAGGTTATCTAAATAATCAAATCGCTCATACTTGAAGTAAGGACGTTCGAGCGTGATTGAATCAAGGTAGTATTGATTTTTTTTGGGGCTTGCTTCATTAATTGACACTATCAATTTTTCAAAGGCGAGATAATCCAGATCCGGGGTTTTTCCGAAATGAAATTCATTAATTTCCACCAAGCCGGAGGCAGTAAGATTTTCCTGGTCGTTTAAGTTTCCGGTTGCTTTCACCTCCGCGTCAATATTGGCAACGAAGCATCCGTAATTGGTTAAATCCTGAAGATATTGCTCAATGATATCCAGATCGAACTTTTCAACGACCACTGCCACGCGATAATCCATGTTTTTTAAATTGATGGTGAAATCGCCATTGATATCACCGGTTCCAATTCCGGATGAAAAGGAAAAATTTGCCGCGGTAGTGTCTGCATTCCACCGCATACCGGTGCTTTCAATATTTACATTTTTGATAAAATAATTCACCGGCAATTCCTCCTCGATGTAATGAAATTCACCGTCATTTATTTTTACATTGAGAAGACTGAAACGAACTGGCGAGGCGGAAGTATCACGGTCCTCATCAGGGCTGAATAATTCAATGAGGTCGTTGAAATTAAAACCCGTTTTATTTTGGATGATAGTTCCGTGGGGTTTGTCCAATGTCAGTTTACTTATCTCATAAGTTTTTGTAATCAGTTTGAGCATGGCAAAATTTGCGCTGATGCTGTTAGCTGAAAAGAAAATACTGTCGCTTTCCGATTCATAAATTTTAAGGTTGCTGAAACGGATGTAGCCCGTAAAGGGGTTTACATAAGCCCGGTCAAGGGTGATTTGCCGTCCCAGATATTGCTCATCATATTTTTGAATGGCGTATTTTGTGGCAGGCGAAATGAATGCAATGACGAGCGCAACCAGAAGGATGAGAATGGCGGCAGCAATAAGCAATGATTTTTTTAGTTTGCGCATGGCGTTTTATTAAATGAGTCTTGAAAAACTATATTTAATCGTCATTGCGAGCGAGGAATCCCGCGAGGCGGGAAAGCAATCCCCTTTTTTGCAGGGTATTGCTTTCCGAAGTAACGGGACAGGTCGGGAATGGCATACGCTCAGAACAATCTTAGTTTCTTAAAGACTAATGGTTTAGTTACCGGTGAAAACCAGAAAGGAAGATTTTCGCCCGAAGTCATGTTGCCATTCCCGATTACAGCAGCGGAGGTGTTATTTTGGATTTCCATTTGTTTTTTAACGATTTTATTTTTTTGGATTATTTAAAAATGGCTACAAGTTTTTTTTTAAAAAATTCTGTTTAGTGAAGGTCTTTAAAAGAATTGATTAACGGGTAACAGGCTCGCGTACCTTTTCGTTGGTCATGGAAAGAAGATTGGAAAATTTCCATGTCCCTGAATTTTCCGTTGAGCCAACCTGACAAATCATAAAAGACTTCACTAAACAGAACCTTCGAACTTATCCTAAGTTCTATAAGGGCAGTTCTAAAAATTGTTCTTTGTTGGTTGCCTCATCCCCTTGCCTTCTCCGAAGGAAGAGATTGAGGTAATTTTAAGAACCGCCCATAAGTGAAATTCAATTTTTAACATCGTCCGAGCAGCCAAAAGAGGAGTACGAAAACCGCAATCGTAGATAAGCAACCTCCGCCCAACTTTGCTGCGCCCCAGCCTGCGAACAATGTGCGAAAAAAATTATTCATGATTCAGAATGTTCTTTATGAAAAGAAAAAAAACTAAAGTGAGGGACAAAGAGCTTCGGCTGCGATTGCCTCCTCACTTTAATCTATAGTTATTAAAACAATAGTCCGGTAGTTTTTTTTGTCAGGGCTAAAGCCCTTTAGTGACGCGCTATCCATTAACCCCGCCTTTAAAGGCGGGGTTAGAGCAGAACCAAGTGTTTTCAAGGGCTTTAGCCCTGACCCTCGAAAAAAGTAACGGACTATTGATTTAAAATCATCTTCTTTTATCAGAACCCTTTACCGGATTGATTTTTGTTCTGATTACCGCCCTGGTTGGAGCGTTCGTCTTTGTTTGCATCACGAACGGTAGCTTCACGTTGACTACCGCCCTGATGTTCTTCCTGATGGTTGCCCTCGTCTGACGGAGACTTGCTACCGTTCTTCTGATTTTTACCCGGAACTTCGTTCAGGTCATCATTTTGTTCTTCATCTTTCTCAATCACTGAAGAGGATTTTTCTGATTGTGCGCCCTCTTTCCTTTGCTGATGCTGACCGCCTTGATTCTGCTGACCGCTTTGTTTTTGTTGACCACCTTGATTGCGTTGACCATGCTGGCCGCTTTGATTCTGCTTGTCATCCTGATTTTGCTGATCACCTTGTTTTGATTGACCACCTTGTTTTTGCTGACTACCTTGATTCTGTTGACCTCCCTGGTTACCTGTAACCTGTTGATCTTTTTGTTCTTTTGTCATATTGTTGAAATTTTAATTTCCGCAACTGGCGGAACAGGTGTGAAAGAATCTTCACGATACAAAGGTGTGGGCATTGAGTCCTGAAAGCATTACATAATTCCGGGAAAGAGTTGCAACATTCACACATGCATAGTAAAAGTTATTTCATGCCTGACAGGTCTCAATACTCCGGTGGTTTTTTTTATAAAAAAAAGCAGGACTTTACTGCTTTACCTTACGGGGTAAGAGCATATAAGCCCTGCTGAAACTATACAACTCGCATAAAATATATTGGCGTTTCGTATTGGTTTTGAATCAGCTATATTGCTGTCGGCATGTTCTTCCGATGCCGCCCTGGCATTGATGAGAAATAAAGAGAGGGGAAAAGAGCTACGGCTCCAATTGCCGCCTCACTTTAATCTATGGATTATTGAAAATCAACGTCTTTTATCAGAACCCTGTTTGCCGGATTGACTTTTGTTCTGATTGCCGCTCTGGTTGGAGCGTTCGTTTTTTTTGCTATCCCCACCTTTTTGTTCACGCTGACTTCCACTCTGACTTTTATTCTGGCGGTTGCGTTCGTCTGTCGAAGCATGTTCACCCTGCTGACTGTCATTATCTTCCTCAAAAGCTACAAAGGATTCTTCTGTTTGACCTTCTTGCCTTTGGTTGTCGCGATTTTGCTGACCACCTTGATTTTGCTGACCCTGGTTACCTGTAACCTTTTGGTCTTTTTGTTCTTTTGTCATTTTGTTGAATTTTAATTTACCGCAACTGGCGGGAACAGTGGTGAAAGAATCTTCACAATACAAAGGTGAGCGCATTGATACCGAAAGGCATTATACAATTCCGGGAAAGAGTTGCATCATTCACACATGCTGCGCACCGTTGAGGGAAAAATTAGAGAAGGAAGGGATTTGAGGCAAAGCATTTTTAGAACTGCCCTTTATTAATTCATTCTCCAAATGGTAAAATTTAATACAGCGGCAAAACTTACCCATAAAAAATAGGGCACAAGCAGCCATGCAGCCAAGCGGGAAATTGGCGCAAAAAGAAAAATCGTAAACACGATAGCTATCAGCAGGAGTAGAATATCAGCAAACGCGAATGCAGGAGAATGAAATCTGAAAAACAGAATAGACCACCAAAAATTTAAAAACAGTTGCACTGAAAACAGGATGATTGCATTTCTTTTTTCCGGTTGAGGCGCTGCGCTTTTCCAAATCAGCCACAGGGCGATTCCCATTAAAAAATATAAGATTGTCCATACCGGACCAAAAAGATAATCAGGGGGATTCCAGGATGGTTTATTAAGCGTGGCAAACCATGTATTTATCTCTGACTGCGATAACAAACCACTCGTGATGCCGGTTGCTTCGCAAAGGAGAACGGCAATGACGAATTTCCAAAAGGAAGATAAATGAGGTTGAATCATAACGATTGGTGATTGTTTATCAAAGTTGAAGATGTTGAGCGACTAATTACCCCCCAAAATAGAAAGAACTTCAACGCTTTGACCTTACGGGGTCAGAGCAAAGAAGCCCTCCTGCTATTTAATCCTAACGCTTTTAAAATTTAACTCGCGTTTCGTTTTTGTTTTGAAACAGCTACATTGCTGTCGTCATCATCATCTTCCTCTGCTGCTGCGATATTGATGGTAGATTCGGCAATTTCAGAAAGATTAATATCCGCTTCTTTTTCTTCCTCTAAGATTTCCTGCAACAAGTCAGCCGCATCGTCTTCTCCCAATGTTTTTGCGAAAGCGCAAAGGGTGCCATAGGTTGCAATTTCATAATGCTCTACTTTTTGAGCCGCTGCAATGATTCCCGCATCACACATCGCTCCTTCTTCGCAATCTTCCATGATTTCTTCACCTTCTTTAATTAAGCCTTCCATGGCTTCGCATTTTTTGGCGGTTGCCTTTTTACCAATGAATTCAAATACCTGCTCAACACGGGTCACCTGTTCTTTGGTTTCTTCAAGATGGTTGGTGAGTGCATCAATCAATTCCTGTGAGGTGGCATTCTTAATCATTTTTGGAAGCGCTTTTGTCAATGCTTTTTCCGCCCAGTAAATATCTTTCAACCCATCTTCAAATAATTTCATGAGCTGCGATGATTGCATGCCGCCATTGCCCGATTCTTTGGTTTGCGTACCATTGGAACGGTTGTTCGTTGATTTGCTCTTTCCGTTTGTACGGTTTGTTGAATTTGATTTTTTCATTTTGTTTATATTTTAATTGTTTATGAAAGATAGCTTGGCTTGCTGCTTTGGGTAACATCTTGTGGAGTCATTCCTTTGAGGCAGTACAGTCCTTTAAATCCATTCAATCCAAGCTCTCTATGTAAGTATTAGACCATTATTTGAGCAATAGAAATGTAGTCATTTGGCGGTTTGCTGCGGTTATTGCTTTTAAAGTCCTAAATTTCAACACAAACAACATTGTTTGATCTAAAATGATGTGTTTTCGTTCTGGCTTAAAGTGCTAGCCTGTCATTTTTCTACAAATAAATATATGAGGTGATTATGGTTGAAATTTCAACTAAAAAATA
>JBGTCY010000308.1:0-6793 GCA_041748615.1 Chitinophagales bacterium | reverse complement strand
CTCACCCGTCTGCGGGTCGAAAGCCAACTGCTGATTGTCGGTGTTATCCATGAAATGGTTCATGTCTATCAAAGTTGGATTCGGATTGTTGGTGATATACAAATAATTACTGTTAAAAAATAAATCCTGGATTTCATTGGTAGGGTCATTGTCATTATCTTCTACTGAAACAGAACCGCCACCTTGAGAAAGAGTAATATCATTCCCTACTCTGGAGATTGTTTGCAATTCATTAGTCGGGTCGCTGTCACCATCTTCAATAGAGAAAGAACCACCGCCATGAGAAAGCGTTACCCAGTCACCGGTAATGGTAACAGTCTGCAACTCATTAGTCGGGTCATGGTCAGCATCGTTTTTCAAATTAGAGAGGTCCACCGAACCGCCATTTTCCAATTCAAGAACAAAGATGTCAGAGTCATAAGTTAACTGCTGACTGTCCGTATTGAAATCAGCAAGGTCAATCTGAGTTGCGTCATTATTGCGGGTGATTTGCAGAATGGTGCCCGTCACTTTCAAATCCTGAATTTCATTGGTCGGGTCAGCGTCAGCGTCATCCACATGAGTCACGGTTTCAGCGTGCATCGCGTAGGGTACCGGCAATAATTCCGAATTCCCAAGCAACATAAAGTTGCCGCTGTTATGCGGGTCTAATTCAACACGTAAAAAGTGTACGTCATCAGACCAAACGATTTGGTGGAAAACACCCATTTCGGGATTTCCCCTGCCCACTTCCAAAGAAAACAAACCGAACTCATTGGTGACTACGGTGTGTATTTCCGAATAATGAGCCAATGCGCCTTTCACAATGGTCATTCTGACGGTCATGGTTTTATTTTCCATCACCTGTCCGGCATTGTCGCGGGCAACAGCCTGGTACTTAAATGCGCCTGAGTTTTGCGCCATCAAATTGAGGCACAAGGTGAGCGCGGCTACTAAAGAGAGAAACAGCTTTTTCATAATATTCAGATTGGTTTAGGATTATATAATGATTTAAATTTTTTATTTGGCTTTATTCACCATGTAGGTGGTAATCAATTCTCCGTTTAATTTTCTGAAACTCAGCAAATAGCCGGCAGCAGGCAACGCGGCAAGGTCAAGCTGAAATTGAGTATCCTGCATTTTGCGCTCAATTACTTTTTGTCCCTGCAAAGAGTATAACTGAGCAATGATGATTTCATCACGTTCAGAATTAATGCGGATATTCAAATAATCAGTCGTGGGGTTCGGGAAAATTTTGATGTCGAATAAATTGGAAAGCGGTTCTCTTACTGTTGTCACCGTTATTTTATCCGCCTGCTGAAAACCTTGTGTGAGGATTACATCATAATTGCTGACGGTTTCAGTCACCGGCTCTCCCAGTGTCCAGCTTAATGAAAGTCCTGGTGAAACAAAATAATCACCGGCAGCAGCGATGACCTGTCTTTCTAAGGTTTGAGCGTTTGATTCAAATGCAGCGAGAAACAATACAACTGCAACAGCGAAAATATAGTTTTTTTTCATCGTATGAAGGTTTTATACATTAAATACCTGCATTCATACGGTGGATTTACATCAGAGTTTCAATTTGCCTGATTTTTATATGATTAAAAGCCTTCCATTTTGAAATGGAAGGCTTTTTAATTTGATGATTATATTTTCAGAGAGCGGTTTGCTCAGTAAGGCAGGTTTTTTTCTTCCTCCTTAATATCCAGTTCTGAATAAAGTAACTGAATCAAGGTTTGTAATTCTTCATCATTGGGTTTCAGCCGATAGGCTTTTTCAAAATAGTGGGTGGCTTTCATGGCATACTCGAAAACCTTTTCACTGCTTGTTGCGGTATGAGACAAACGGCTTGCTTCATTATTATAGAGCGTGCCAAGCGTTACTAAAATATCCCTGTTCAGGGGATTTAATTTCAGTACATTTTCATATTGGGTGGCAGCGGCAATCGGGTTGCTTCCTTCGAGAAACTTTGCATAATGAAGCAGCAGCCGTCCGTCTTTGGGATATTTTACAGCCAGTTTTTGATATTTTTCTGAAACCAACTCCTGATTCCCAGGTACCGCGCCTAAAATAATGGCTTCCAGTATTTCAAGGTCTTTAAATTCAGGAGCTTTCTTTAATCCTTCGGTGACATATTTCAAAGCCTGTTCTTTTTTACTCAATCTGAAAAAATAATCGTCACCGAGGCGGTAAGAAGCTTTCGCGAATTCACCGGTAAATTTTTCATCAGGATTTTTTTTGTACAGTTCAATGACTTTGTTATAGTCACGATTGGCATTGGAAAAATTATTCAGCTCATCGAAGAGGTCGGCTCTGAGATAATAAAGTGAAAGATTGCCAGATTCTTTGGCAATTTTCTGAGTCAGTTCAATTATTTGTTGTGTTTCTTGTCTTTTGTCTGTTTGGCTCATCAGCAATTGACTGACGAATAACAGGATAGCGGAGAACAGAATGGTCTTCATGACGGTGTTGGTTTGGTTTGGAAAAACATTATCAGACGATAATATAACAAACACAATACCGAAAAACAATGTTCCAACCGAAATTGTTGAAAACTTTTAATACCGAGAGTACTCGAATTTCCGAAGAAACGAGACTTGCACTCGGTTAATACCGAATGTTTTACTGTTTCATTATTCGAAAACCTGAATTGTTTCGGTATAAAAAAAAATGCAGGCGGCTGACTCATCCCCTCAAAAACTTGACTTTCATAGAAAGCCCGTTTATCTTACGTCACATCAGCACGCCTGCACCGTCCCACTCTGCACCCTTTGTTACGCACAAGGCTCACAAAGGTTTCACGCTTTTAAAAACAGTTGATTATGAGGAAAATGATTGGTGCATTTGCGATGGCGGCTTACATAGTATTCAGCAGTCACACGATTTTCGAATCCACGCTCAGTGAAAAAAATTGTTATCATGAAGGAGTCTCATCCATCACGCTGGAAGATGGGAGTATCCTCGTTTCTTCCTCTGTAAATTGCTCCGGAAATTCATCCGGATGGATGGCTTATCTCACCCATTTTGACAAAAACGGAGATACGCTTTCGAGTAAAAAGGGAATGCCCTTCAATGGTATCATGAAACTCGCGCAAGACGGTAACTTAGTTTTTGCTGGCGGAAACAGAGCCGGCTTTGTTTATGATACCGCTAAAATTTTCAAGACAACTTTAAGTGGTGAAATGATTTGGGAAATGAATCTCTTTCCAAACCTGTGTAAACAAACGATTCATGACATTTTACCCACAGAAGACGGATTTTTAGTTTGTGGAATCTATGCCGATGGAGCTTGCAATAGTTCTCTATTTGACAGTTACATTGCCAAATTGGGAAAAGAGGGCAATGTGATTTGGGAATATAAAGTCACCGGACCGGGGAATGACCAGATTCATGCAGTGAAAAAATTGAATGACGGCAGTATTGCCGCGTTCGGATGGACAAATAGCAATATCAATGATGCTGATTATTTACTGATGAAATTAAATGAAGACGGTCAACTCATTTGGTCAAAAACTTATGGAGATGACGGAGATAATTTTGGTTTTGGAATGGACATCACGCAGGATAATGGGTTTGTGGTCAACGGATATAGCGAAACGATGAATGCCATGCGTTTAGATGCCGATGGAAAAATCACCTGGTCCGTTGGACTTTCTGAATCCTGCGGGGGCAGATATTATAAAGTGAAATCAGTTTCCGAAAACAAATTTGTGTTCATCGGTTCGGTTCCCGGCAATGGCACGTCTTGCAACACAGCATTAATTGAATTGGATAAAGAGGGAAATTTTGTTTGGAAAAAAATATACAATGGGGTAATGCGAGACTTGCAGGTCTTGAATTCAGATTCATACTTGATGACCGGATACAGCGGTTATCCTTCCATGACTTATCTCGTCAGGTTTGATACGGTTCAATCACCGATTGTTGAAGAAAACACAAATATTTTGTTAAATGTAAAATCAATCAAAGATGAAAACAATGAAAGCATTAAAGTCTTTCCAAATCCATCAAAGAGTAATGTAACGATTGAGTTTAACAATCCCTATCAAACCACATTTCATCTTGAAGTTTACAATATGGATGGAAAGTTGGTTTTTGTAAATGATAAAGTAAATTCAGGCAAAATTGAATTGGACAATAGGAATTTATCCAAAGGACTTTATACTTTCTTATTAATTGGAAATGGAAGTGTTAAAAACGGAAAGTTTATGCTACAATAAAAAAATGGGCGCGTTGACCATTCCCCTCGATAAAACTTGACTTTTTGTAAAAGTCTTCCCACTTTATTCTTTAGTCAAAGCGCCCACTCTCCAACTCAACTCGGAATGCGTTTACGGAGAATTAAAAATGAAAGTTGCAATTATTCACAGATAATAAAATAACGTATTTATGTTAAAGAAAATAGCTGTCATGTTGTTCGTCTTATTGCTCATTCAAATGGCGCTTTACGCGCGTCTGTATGCCAATGACCTCATCGAACAGGCATCCAACATTCGCGAAGTATTTACCGGAAATATTCAGCCGGAAAGCGAAGAAACGGATGTGTCCGTTTACCTCAATCAATTGGGAATTCAAACCCGGGTTGATGAGCAGTTGCTTGAAGAAAAATATATTTCTCCAAAACTCATCAAAGACCCGGTGAACGGTGGAACAACCATTGAATTCAATAATCCCGGCTCGGCTGATTACAGCCTGGAAATTTATGATGTAAGCAAGGGATTGATAGCAAGTTTTGTAAACATCAGCGCTACACAAATAAAATTGGAAAAGTCTCTCTTTGATTCAGGCGCCTATATTTATAAACTGTCAGGCAACTCAAATATCTATTGCGGCACTTTCGTAATGTAAAATATTGCTTTTCCCTTCTTTTGAAAAAACTTCCGGTTACTCCCGGAAGTTTTTTTTTAATTGCAGCGAATGACCAATGGCGGCATGTCAATCAGGTTGCTCAAATTGCCGGCTCTGTCTTTAATTCTGATGGAATAATAAACCGTGTCGAAAGGATATTCGGGATTTGGAATACAGGGAAAATTATCCGGGGGTACGCAACAAATGGAAGACAGGACAAAATTCACCCTTCCGGAAATAGCATCGGAACTGCCTTTGGGAGGTATAAATGGAATGTCATAAGGCGAGAAACATCCCGTCCGGTTATCATACAAAAACAAACTGAAAGTCGGATGTTCCAGGCAGTCGGTGGTGTCGCAAAAATTGCAATCGGTGGTATCCGCGTTTCTGAAGCCGAGGTCACCGTCACCATCAGTAAAAGAAAATTCAACCCGCACGGAATCTAATTGGTCAATGATGTTTCGTGACAATGAAAGAAATTTAATTTCCGGTTCAGGCGGATATTGTGGCGGATTGATACAACCTCCCGCAAACAAGGAAAAAAAGAGGACTACCGTAAAAAAATATGCAGTTAATTTCAACATGCCTTTGATGGACATTTTACAACAACAATATTAACGATTTTATTGCGCCCGGCTTGATGCACCCTCAAATTTCAGAACTTTCAAAACGAATTTTTAAAATTAAAAACAGCGATGATTTTTCCAAAATCGCCCTCGAAGTTTTTCATTTACAATCAAGCGAAAATCAGGTTTATAAAAAATACCTTGAGTTACTAAAAACAGACATTCATTCTATCAGCAGAGTGGAACAGATACCATTCATGCCCGTCAGTTTTTTTAAAAATCAAAAAGTAATTACCGGATTATCTCACCCCGACACGGTTTTTGAAAGCAGCGGCACCACCGGGCAAATTCCTTCCCGCCATTACATCACCGATTTGGTATTGTATGAAAAGAGTTTTTTGAAATGTTTTAAAATGTTTTTCGGAGCGCCAGAGCAATATTGCATTCTCGCTTTGCTGCCTTCTTATCTTGAAAGAAAAAATTCTTCCCTTGTTTATATGGTGGATGTTTTAATTAAAAAAACAAACCATCCATTGAGCGGATTTTTTCTCCACAATCAGAAGGAGTTGCATCAAAGATTAATAGAAGTTGAAAAAATCCGGCAACCTGTATTATTGTTTGGTGTTTCGTTCGCATTGCTTGATTTCGCTGAAAGATATCCCATGCCACTGCAAACAACGCGTATTATTGAAACCGGTGGTATGAAAGGCAGACGCGAAGAAATTACACGGGCTGAGTTGCATCAAAAGTTGACTCAGGCATTCGGATTAAAAAAAATCCATTCAGAATATGGCATGACCGAATTATTATCACAAGCCTATTCGATGGGTGATGGAATTTTTCAAACGCCAACATGGATGAAAGTGATGGTCAGTGATATCTATGACCCGTTGGAAATGTCGCTGGAAAATTCCAGCGGAAGTATCAACATCATTGACTTGGCAAATCTGCATTCCTGCTCATTTATAAAAACTGAAGACCTGGGCAAACTTCATCAGGACGGAGCATTTGAGATCCTCGGCAGATCGGATGCTTCTGAACTTAGAGGATGTAACCTGATGTTATCCTGATGATTTATTTTCAATTAATCCCGAAATTGAAAATCATTCCAACATCTTAACGGGTGAAATAGTTGATTTAGAAAAGATTGTGTTGAGGAGATTTCAAAAAGTTAAATAACGATTGTCTCAATTAGAATTTTCCAAACTATTCAGATGATTTTACGTAATAAAACCGTGTCTTTGATTTTTGAAAAATCATCAGGGGATATACTATTTATTTTAATAAACATTTACTTTTCAGATGAATCCAAAACTGCTTGTTGTTGATGATGACCCGATGATTCACCGGATGTTGAATTTTGCTTTCAAAGAAGAAAACTATCTGCTCGAATCGAA
>JBGTCY010000307.1:0-5516 GCA_041748615.1 Chitinophagales bacterium | reverse complement strand
CTCGGGCGAGCCGAATCTCTACAATCCCTTCACCGGATATTTTCCCGCGGCTGTCGCGCCATGAAAACCCTGACCGATTAAAACGATGGTATCATTCACTTTCAAATCCAGAAAAGTCGCAAGCCGGTCGCCAATGAGCGCGGCTTGCTCATCCGGCTGAAGGTAAGCGCCATCCACCACCCGGCTTTTGATGCCCGTGATTTCATTTTCTTTTTCAGGGTCAATGCCCACGAGCATCGTGCCTCTTGAAAGATTTGCAGAAGCAGCCAGCATAAAAGTTTCAATGCGGGGTGCATGTCCGGTTACGTCCGGAATTTTTTGCAGATGCAGCAAGACGCTGTCTTCAAGCGCGAAACTATTGTCCAACAATTGTTCTTTCCAAAATCCTTCGCGATGCACCTGCACAAAACCGGTGTAAACACTCACCATATTGTCAATCATCCTTTGATAAACACCTTCTTTCAAACTCTTGACAAAAATGGTAAGCAGTACCGCGAAAGACACAGAACCGGCAGTAATCAAAGTTCTGCGCTTGTTCCTCCATAAATTTCTCCAGGCAAGTTTGAGCAGCAAGCGGATAAAGTTTTTTATTCAGGAATAAAATTCAAAACTAAGGAACGCGAAGCATTTTTATCAATGAAGTGGCGCTTGCTTCGTTCATCTATGCCTTGCGTTGATTGGTAGCGACCCGCGATTGTGGTGTCTTACCTCCGGGGACGGAAAGGAGTTTAATGTTTAAAGTATAATGTTTAAAGTTTAAGTTTAAAGTCCATAGACGATAGTCCATAGACGATAGTCCATAGTCCATAGTCAATCGTCAATCGTTAATCGTCAATCGTTAATCCGGTACTCGCGCAAGCATTGAGGCGATGGCATGGAGGAAAGCCTGCTTGTGCGTTAAGTGTTAAGCAGGGCGGTTGCCCAGTGTGAATACCTACTTGTGCGCATGTTGAATATTAAGCGGGTAAGTTAAAAACTTATCCCGTAGTGACGGGAGTGAGCACAGGTTATCCAGCGCAAAAGGCAAGGGCGCAAACTTGGGCTATGCGTGGGGGGGATTACAAACTGCACATTGGGAGCTTGTAAAAAATTATTTATTTGAAGTTCGTTGGCTTTCATTGTTTGCTATTTCTTCTTCAGGCAAGTTGTAAAGTTGTTCAACCTATTAGTTTATTTATCTTTCTTCTTCGTTTTTTGTTCCAACATTTTTAGGCTTTCCAAAAAATTGTGCTCCGCTTCGCTAAGTGTTTTTTGCTGATATTTTTTGTATTCGTTTGTGGCTTTTTCAATAGCTTGCTCGTGGCTTACTTTACCTGCTCCTTGCAATAGATTTTCTCCACTCATTGTTAGAATTCTATTCAAATGCTGGGACCAATCTTCCATTGTCATCGCTTGTTCTCGTTCGGCTTGTCTTTCTGCGAAATCTAAATATCCTGAAACGATTTGCCCTAATGCACGCAGTTCTTTTTCATCTAAGTAATTTTTAGCAACAACTACATCTTTCAAATGTGGTTGTTTACCTGAAAATGTCAATAAACCCATAAATTGTTTTTCGGCATCTGCCCGATTAAAAATCACTTCCGCTGCTGTTTGACCATGAACAGCATAGTGAATTTTGTTTTGCACTTTTTTAAAAAACGCAATGGAAACTTCGGCCTTGGGGTCATAGTCGATACTGGTGGCATAAATATCTAAGACCTGGCGATAAAACACTTTTTCGGAAGCACGGATGTCTCTTATGCGCTGTAAAAGCTCTTTAAAATAACCCCCACCGCCAAGGTTTTTCAAACGTTCATCGTCAATGGTGAACCCTTTGCGGATGTACTCGTTCAAACGCTTGGTTGCCCAAATACGAAATTGCGTAGCAATTTTTGAGTTTACCCGATAACCCAAGGAAATAACCATATCCAGATTATAGTGCTTGGTGTTATAGTTTTTACCATCAGCAGCAGTTCGTAAGAATTTCTTACTAACTGACTCTTCCTGCAATTCGCCTTCGGCAAAAATGTTTTTGATGTGCTGGGTTATGCCCGGACGCTCTACTCCATAAAGTGCGGCTATCTGGTCTTGCGTAAGCCACACGGTTTCATCTTCAAAACGAACATCAACCGAAACCTGCTCGTCTTGGGTTTTAAAGATGATGAATGATGAGTTGGTGTCTATGTTTTTATCCTTGGTCATTCATTTTAGGCTTTGGTGGAATTTTCGATGATGGCGATTTCTTCTTCCGTCAACTCGTAAAGTTGATAAACCAATTGGTCTATTTGGGTTTCTAAGGCTGTAGTGTCGGTTGATGGGGTTTGTTTTTTGATATATAGAATTTCATTCACCAAATCATAAATTATTTTACGAACATTATCATTTCCTATTGCAATTGGAATTTGACTGAAATATTTCCAAATTAACTGATAGCCGTTTTGTATTGCCGTGCAATATTTTGAAATAAGCCACCAACCCATTTTTGAATTCAAAATGCCCAAAAGTGCTTTGTCATTTGAAGGGATAAACCACATTGAATTATTGCAATACAAACCATCCTCATCATAAATAAAACAAGGTTTAACTTGCAGCACTTGATACATTATTTTTGGTTTTTCAAACTTATCATAGTAGTCGCAAGCTCGCAATTCCCACCAAAAATCTCCCTTATCAGTGCGCATTTCCGACTTAGTTTTAAATGGAAGTAAGTGGTTTGCGATAGAAGGATAATTTTCTTTAAACCATAGCCATGCTGAGTCAAATTCCATATCCCCATATCGTGGAGGAGGTTCAGATACAAAATTCGGGTCGCTTGGCGGCAGGTTTTTCTTAATTGTAAATCCTTTTGGCACTAATATTAAATAATGAGTATTCTTTCCTGCCCCATAAGGGGTAATATTTCTTCCTAATAAAAACGGCTTAATTAATTCAATAGCCTTAGAATCTTTGGAAAGAATATTTTCTTTTGTTTCTTCATTAATCACAAATGCTTCAGTAAGCCCCGTCTTAATGCCATACTTCCCCATTTGACCAATATAGTCTTCCAATTTTTTTCCTTTTAAGATTAACTTTTGTAAAAGGTTTTGGTCTTGTGAATTTGAAACTATCCATGTTTCGTCATTTAGTGAATTGTGATTTATCGGATTTATAATGTCTGAAACATAGGTAGGAAAATCTCTGATAAAATCAGGCGAATTGATTTTTGCCGTTTTGAAAGTTCCTTTTTCCGGTTCTTTGCTTGCCATCAAAATACAAGGGTAGGTTGTCGCTTCTTCGAAAACCTGAAAATCACCAAAGTCAATAATTTCAATCAGGTTTTGTTCCAACATAAACTTTCGGGCAGGCTGCCCATAACCTGCCTGCATAAATTTATTGGGCATAATAAAAGTGAACACTCCTTTTTCCTTCAAAATATCAAATCCTTTTTCAATAAAGAAAACATACACATCTGCGGTGCCTGTATAAAGTTTAAATTGAGATTTAAAATGCAGCTTAAACTCTTTGAGTTCTTCCTGCCTGATATAAGGCGGATTACCAATCACCACATCAAAGCCCACAAAATCCCCATCATCATTCAGCACTTCGGGAAACTCAAAACGCCATTCAAAAGCGTTTTCAAAAATTTTGTTTGCTTTTATTGCTTCAATTTCAGTTTCAAGTTTTTTGGTTTCTTCGGTTAGCTGTAATACTTTTTTGTTCCAATCGGCTTTTTCCTTTTTGCTCATTTCAAAAAGTTGTTGCTGAGTGGTTAGTTTCACTAATTCGCCTTCCAGTTTGTAGAGTTTTTTCACTTTCGGGTCGTTCCGGCTAATCTCTGCTCTGAAATCCGATTTGATGTCGGCAATCAGACGTTCCATTTCCTTTTTCTGTTCCTTGCTTTCGGCATTGCGGTAAGTGTCAACGGCTATCCGGTAGGTGTCAATCGTCCACTTGCTTTTTTTCAACGCTTGTTTCAGGTCGGCATCAATGGCAAAACGGCTCACTAAGGAGTTTCCGCATTTGATGTTGATGTCAATGTTCGGAAGCGTTTCAAGTTCTGTGGCGTTTTTGTAGTAAGCGTTTTTCAAAAGCTCAATCCACAAACGCAAACGGCAAATTTTTACGGAATTGGAATTGATGTCCACACCGAAAAGACAATTTTCAATGATAGTTTGCTTTTCGTGGAAAAGCGTTTCCTGTATGCGTTGGCTCTCTTTGTTATTAGGGTTGTAGTCGAATAGTTCGCCTTCTTCGTCCGTTACAATCAGTTCATCATTCACCACTTCAATTTCATAGCGATGCAACGATTTACCTTCTCTATCCTCTAAAATCTTTAAGTCATTCTTTACGGCTATCATTTCGTTCAATGCCGAAACCAAAAAATGCCCCGAACCCACAGCAGGGTCGCATATTTTAATGCTATTAATAATTTCATTTGCCTTCTTTCTCGAAATTTTATGTGGTATCAACTCATAGATATCATCTATGCTATTAATTCCCCCTTCGGGGGTTAGGGGGCTTTCATTGAATTTCTGCACAACGGCTTTGCGAATGGTTTCACGACACATATACATGGTGATGAAACCCGGAGTGAAAAATGAACCGTCTTTGTAACCGTTTATTTTCTCGAAAATCAATCCGAGAACCGATGCGTTAATCAGTGTTTTATTGTCTTCCTGAATTTCTTCTCCGCCTTCTGCTCCAAAGTCGTAAGCATCTAAAAACTCAAACAAATATTGAAGCGTGGAAATATTGCCCGTCCGTTTTTTACCTTGCTGGTCTTTCAGCACGGTTTGCGAAAAAATCGGAATGGTTTTATCGTCTTTCAGATTACTGATAAACAAAGTAACCTGCTCAATATCGGTCGGCTCGAAAAGTGATGAATTGAGATAAGGCGTTTTTTCAAATGCCTTTTTTACATCTTCGTTTCGCTCGTCATACTTGCGTGCTAACACCTGAAAAAACAAGCTGTTCAGGTCGTCATAGTTCTTGATTTTGTCAAGATTGAGAAACGAAAAAGATTTGTCGCCTTTGTGATAGGTGATGAGTTGGGCTTCCAACAACTTCAAAAACAAAATTCTGTTTATCCAAGTAATCGAAAGTTCAAGAGCAACATTAAAAAGTCGCTCCTGTTGTGTGTTGCCGAATTGGTTTGGCTTTTCCAATCGGCTCAATTTATCTAAGCTGTCAAGCTGAATGATTGCATCTTCAAGAATGCTTCCCGAATTTCTTTCGCCTTCTTTGTTTCGTTCAATTAGTTTTTTGCTTCCTTCTTTGGTTTCGGTCAAGCCGATGATGTGCAACAACTCGCTGTAAAAGCGTTTGTCAAGGCTGTTGCTGTCGTTGGTGAAAGGAAGTTTTAAAAGATGCTCTGGCGACAACAATTTGAATAAAGCAATCAGCGAATTATCGTCTGCTTTGTCGGCATTGCGTAATGGTTTTTGAAATTCCTGAATGTTGAAGTAAGTAAACTCAATTTCAGATGTAATGCTGTCAATAAACGGCTCGGCAATCTCTTTATAAAATACGTCTGTTGTTTTCTTGCTTGCTTCAAAGTT
>JBGTCY010000306.1:0-8876 GCA_041748615.1 Chitinophagales bacterium | reverse complement strand
TACCGGATTGAGCATATCCCCTGTCTATCAATAGTGTGCTGATTTCAATTTCTGACCGTTGAGTAATCGAATAAACTGCCTTAAAGCCTCCTCCAAAAGCAAGCTTGGGTTTATCCCTCATATATTGTCCCGTAGGAGCGTATATACTACCCGGAGAATAGCTGCTATAGTCTAAGACAGGCGCCTTATGCGAGCGTCCTAAAAAGAATGAACCGCCTACTTTCCATTTGCTATGCGAATTTGTATCAGAATTTTGAGCACATAATTCTGTAGGCATATTTATATGAATGCAAAAAAAAGCAAAGAATATTGCGATTAATTTCATTTTAGCTAAACTAATAAAAAATAATGGGAATTATTGACCCTTCTGCTCCAACGTCACCGGAAAAGCCGGTCTAACATACCCCATCCACTTGCCGAACCAGGCGATGCCTGCGCGGTAGTCATTCGACTACTCCCGGTTTACAATAATGTTTAGCAGCAGCAGGCAACAAGCATTGAAGAAAAGAGCAAAAAGAAGTAAATCAAATCAGGCAGCATAACCGGGTAATGGAAGGCATAAAACTCTACAAACTGTTACAGCAATTTCTGCTTGAATCACAGTTGACAAGTTTTTTTACATATTGCCTGCCTTTTACCGCATGAAAACTTACATTTGTTGAATACCAACTTTTTGGATTATCTATTTTTTAAATAACCCAGTCATGAAAACAATTTATGGATTAACGCTCTTGATTTTACCCCTGCTCATGCAGGCGCAATTCACTTTTCATGATGGTTTAGGATTGGGCAATCCATCAAGTGTTTCGGGATTTGCCGTGGCGGTTGATGATGCAGGCAATGTATATGCCGGAGGTAGTTTCAGTCAATCTCTTGAAATGGACCCTGGTACGGGAAGTTTCATTATCAGCAGCAACGGAAACACGGACGGCTTTCTTGCGAAATATTCATCATCAGGCGATTTGATATGGGCTAAAGCAATTGGAGGCGCTGATAATGATTATATCCAAGCCATTGACGTTGATACTACAGGCAATGTTTATGTCACGGGCAGTTTTCGCGGGTCAGTTGATTTCGGGGGCAGCGTTTTAACAAGTGCCGGTGATGACGACATTTTTGCGGTAAAGTATGATACCGATGGGCAGCATATCTGGTCGAAACGTCACGGGGGAACCGGCAATGACGAGGGCAGGTCAATCAGGGTGGATAAATCCGGCAACGTTGCCTTATGCGGTGCTTTCAATGACACTATGGATATGGGTACCGGGACGTTGGTTGCCTCCAATGCTTATTCGAGCGCTTATGTTGCATTGCTCAATAATAACGGCAATACGCTCTGGGCGTATGGCTTCGGCAATACCGGTTTCGGATTTGACAGGGCAGTCGGTGTAGCTTATGACGATGCGGGAAATATTTATGCCACGGGAAGTTTTTCAGGAACAAACGTCAATGTGGCGCCCGCACCGGATACCTTTTTGTTGCACAGTAATGGTAGTGCGGATTTTTTTAACATAAAATATAATGCCGCAGGAGAGTTTCAATGGGCGTTCAATATAGGCGGTACCACCGGAGATGTGTCATTTGCCATGGATGCAACGCCTGCCGGTGATTTTTATATAACGGGATATACCAATGCCTCCACAATTGATGTTGACCCTGGCGCAGATACGGTTTTATTGTCCGGTGTTATCAGTAATCATGTGCAGGATATCCTTGTGGCAAAATACAATACGGATGGGGAATATCAATGGGGTTTTCGCATTGGAAAACAAGCTAACGACATCGGGCGGGGAATTAAAGTTGACGCGCAGGGAAATGTATTTGTCTGCGGTCTAACTGGAGGCGAAGATGTGGATTTCGACCCCGGGATCGGAACCCATCTCCTCAGCGGAGACATCGGCACGCTGAATGCAACATTTCTCGCTCACTACACAAGCAATGGCGAATTCGTGGACGCTTTTACTTTGGATGGCATCGGCTATGCCAACGCGCTTGCCGTATCGGATGACGGTAAAGTATGGATTACCGGAATATACAATGAACCGGGAATTGACTTAGACCCCGGTGCTGGTTCGTTCATGCTCAACAATGCCGGATCGAGTGATTGCTTCCTTTCAGGATACAATTACCCCTATCTCGTTGGTGTCTCTGAACGAAATGAAAACACCTTCCATTTCCACCCCAACCCCGCCAGTAACCACCTCCGCTTAGATTTTGGAAAAATATATCCGGAAGTCACCCTCGAAATTCACAACATCAGCGGGCAGTTGATCGAAAGAAAAAATCTGCAATCGGTTCAGCAGTATGATTTGAATGTATCGCAGTGGAGTGAGGGGGTGTATTTTATTTCCGTGATTTCGGAAGAAGGGGTTGCGAATGGGAAATTTGTAAAACAATAAAACAATAAATTCAAATAACCTTTAAAAACCGGTGATGAATAAGTCAAACTATTTACATATAGCTGCACTCATTTTCAGTATTGGAGTCTTATTTTCTGGCTGCGCCAAAAATGATAAAGACAACATGCAAAATGGTGTGGAGGAAAAACTCACCACCAACCTGACTGTGTTACACGATGCAGCCATAGTTTATATTGAGGAGTTTCAGCAATCCGGTGATTCAATTGCCGCATTAGATTCCATGAGGACATGGCTGGCTAATCACACAGAGGTGAAGGAAGGATGGTTTCACAATAGAGAATTCCTGGAGATTGAATTTAACAATGGTCTCAAGTCCCCGATAAATATAATTCCTGTAAGCAACGGGGAACACCTGAGTCGTGGAGGAGGAGGCGCCCATAGCTTGAACGCATTTCGTTTCGGTGAACAAAGCCAGGAGATTAAGAATAAAAAAGTCTTAGTCCTGATTCCTTATCCTGATGAATTCCATTATTTAAGTTCAGACATACAAGATTTAGAGGCAAGTTTCCAGGCGGGCGATCTGGAGATGGAAGTGGATATAGAAGTCGGGGCAAATGTGGAATTAAGCGATTTAGACAGATTGGGAGATTACGGTTTTATTATTTTCAATGTACATGGAGTAAAATACGGACTCTTTCTAAAATACATAGATGAAGAATATGATATTACCGACATCTGGTTCCCTGAAGAAGTGATAGATGCCACCTTTAACGTTCACAGCATTCCTCCCGATAAAATAACCAACGGGCAGATAGAAATCGGGCTGCATATTTTCAATTCCAGCGAAGGAGAGGTGACTTTCAGATTCAGTGTCCTGATAACGGAAGATTACATCCGCCAGTTGAATGTGGATTTAAGCGATGCCGTAGTATTTGGAAATCATTGCTACAGCGGACATACTGCCGATGGGCTTACTGAAAATAATCTGCCTCAGGCTTGGAAATCCAAAGGTGTGGCTACTTATTACGGTTATGCCAAAGAGAATGGGAAATCCATTCCTGTGGATAACGATTTCTGTAAAGACATGGAGCAGTTGCTTATCAATGGTTTGGTAGTGGATGGAGATACAACCGGAGAAGCACACTTGAAACCTGATGGGTCTTCCCCTTTCTATGATACGGAAAAAGGATATTTTGAGAGTCGTGCTGCGCTTATGATGCGGGTAGAACCCCAACCTCCGGGACCGCCTTTGTATTTAATACAGTATTTTGATATGGATTATGCATATGAAGCTTGTAGCGCTGACCTGGAAGACAGCCGAGACGGACAAGTTTACAAAACCGTTTGCATTGGCGACCAGGTGTGGATGGCGGAGAATTTAAATTATACAGGCGCAGGGGTTTGCTTTAATAATAATCCTTCGTATTGCGAAAATGAAGGCAGGCTGTACTCGATTTTTGAGTTAATTAATCGGCAGGTATCTACGGACTCTACCACTGTAAGAGGACTTTGCCCGCAGGGATGGCATGTGCCTAGTGAAGAAGAATTTAATGAGTTGATAGCCTATTGCGGAGGAGAACACAATGCCGTAATAAAACTCAGGGCTGAAGATTGGCCTATCGGACCCACGCCTACAAATGAGTTTGGTTTCAATTTGAAACCCGGTCAACCGGCTTTTTATGCCCCCAATACCCAGAGTATTGAATTCAATCCTACATCAGCACAAGCTCAACTTTGGGCTTCGAGCGGAACCATACGCAGTACAGGCGATGACTCTTACAATATTTTTGAAACCAGAAGTACCTATACAATGCGTGTAATAGGTACAAGCCAAAGTCCGGGGGCAGAATATTACTGCCACTGCCGCTGCGTGAAGGATTGAGGTTTTATATCACATTCACCTCCGGCACGATTTCGATTCCGAATTTTTCTAAAACCGAAGTTTTGATTTCCATTGCAAGATTGTAAATCTCACTGCCGGTAGCATTGCCGTAATTCACCAACACAAGCGCCTGGTCTGTGTGCGAGCCGGTGTTGCCGACTCGTTTACCTTTCCAGCCGCACTGCTCAATGAGCCATCCTGCCGGGATTTTTACATTTCCATTTTCCAACGGATAATTCGGAACCATTGGAAACTTTTCCTTTAGCGCGCTGAACTGCTCCTGTTCAATTTCAGGGTTTTTAAAAAAACTACCGGCATTGCCAAGAACCTTCGGGTCAGGGAGTTTGCTGCTGCGAATGGCAATCACGGCATCGCTGACCGCTTTGACTGAGAGTTCCTGCACACCCATTTTTTCCAGCGTTTCACGAATTGCACCATAGGAGATATTGTACACAGGTTTTTTATTCAGCCGCAAAGTAACGGATGTGATGATAAACTGATTTTTAAACTTGTTTTTAAAAACACTTTCGCGGTAACCGAATTGACATTCCGCTTTCAGGAATGTTTTTGACTCGCCCGTTTTCAGATGGAATGCTTCCAATGAATCAAACACGCTTTCCAATTCCACTCCGTAAGCGCCTATATTCTGCATGGGCGCAGCGCCCGTCAACCCAGGAATGAGCGACAGATTTTCAATGCCGCCATAATTGTTTTTGATGCAATACAAAACCACTTCATGCCACACTTCACCCGCTCCGCATCGCACCCAAACCTGTTCTTTATTTTCTTTTATTTTCTCAATGCCCAGCAACGAGTTTTTTAAGACTAACCCGTCATAATTTTTTGTAAATAAAATATTACTACCCCCGCCCAGAATCAACATCGGCTGATTTTTCAATTCGCTATTTTGTAATAATTCTGAAAGGATTTCGACATTCTTCACCTCCGCGAACAGCGCACAGCGGATGTCAATACCGAATGTGTTATAATGTTTTAGCGAAATATTATTCTTTAATTCCATTTTTATTATCAAGTAAAAGCATTTTGATTATTTATTCAGCGCATTTTAAAAAAAATGAATGTTTGTCTGTCAGAGGAATGTTTCCAAAGTAACTTCCTCAATGTATCTAATATCTAAAGTCTAATATCTGCTCATGAAGGTTTCAAATTGCGGATGTTATTTTGACAACTTCACTTACATCTTTAGTTCATCCTTTACCTTTCAAATTATTTGGTTGTCTTACCACCCATTTGTGTGAACACACTGTCAACCGGTTCCCAGAGTTCAATTTTGTTTCCTTCGTTATCCATGATATGCACGAATTTTCCATAATCATACTGTTCAATCTCATCTAAGACGGTTACGCCATTTGATTTCAGTTTCTCAACAAGTCCTTCTAGATTCTGAACACGATAGTTAATCATGAATTCTTTTTCAGATGGCGCAAAATATTCACTCCCTTTTTTGAATGGACTCCATTGAAGATAATTGATTTCATCAGGTCTGTTTGCATTTCTGAATTCAAAACTTGAACCCCATTCATTGATTTCAAGACCTAAATTTTCAGCATACCAGGATTTTGTTTCTTTCGGATTTTCCGAGAAAAAGAAAACACCACCGATACCGGTCACTCTCGGAGAAGTGTCATTGACTTCAGTGCTGTTTTTTTTATCTTCAAAATCGTCTTTCATGGTTTTTAAATGATTGGTTTCAGGTTTGCAGCAGGTGAGGCAAATCAACAGGCAGCCCGGTAAAAAATAATTTTTCATTACTTCAATTTACCAGAATAAGGGATGAAAAATAACTCCATTCATGCGATTGAATTCCAATGTGGGCGATGGCACTTTCACAAGATTCAGCAAATGTAACAGGATTTTTACTCCGGCTTTATCGGTTTTAACTCGGGTGAAATCAACATCCAGCGACAGATAATATTGATTATAACGTGGAATGTCTGAGCGGTCCACTTTATTGTCATCCGTGCAATCACAATAAGAGGTTGCCTGCGGCTCGCGGCACCAGCGGTTTTCAAAGCCGCCATACAATCCCGATGCGCCAAAGCCAAATGCTACATTCATCCATTCTGGAAAACGCCTGTCTTTTTTCATGAATGAATACACATTCGCGGACGCCCAAAATGAGACGGCATTATAATCCTTCAGCAACAGTTCGAGTGGAGTTGTTCCATACAAATAATCGGTGCGATAGCGCAGGTCTGCGGGATAGTTTTTAGGCAACGCGGAAATTTTAAGCGTGATGCGCTGGTCTTGCCAAGCTAACTCCTGCCCGATGACTAATGCGGAGCCGCCAAAGTTGGCAAGCATATCCCAGCCCGAAAAGCCCCATTTTTCAGAAAAGCCGTCTAAGATTTCAATGGAAGACAAGAGGAAAGTACCCATCAAGCCGCCCGTAAAAATTGCGGCACGGTCATTCATGCCAGTCCAGCGATAGATGCCCACCGACCAGCGGCTGATAAAATAGGAGGCGAACACATGTCCGGCTTTGTCTATCCCCTGCCATTCCCTGCCATCATTAAAAAAATGAAAGGATGAGCGGGGAAAATCTTTGTACCAATACTGACTTAAAACTGTCAGCGAAACGCCATAAATCCCCAAAATCCCGCCAGTGACTCCCCAAAATCTTTTTTGATTGAATTCTTCCGCTTTGTGGCGAAAACGCAGGGATTCCTGTGAATAGACATTCAAACTGCTCATAAACAGGAGGATGCAAAACAAGGCTGCGCTCAATTTCATTGCGGCAAATTAAGAAGATGCGTTTAAACGGGGGACAAGTGTCGGGGGACGAGGGACGGGGGACAAGGGACAAGGGACGAGTGTCGAGGACAAGTGCGAGTGAGTCAGCCTGATCGGAGTCGAAGGGGCGCGATTGCCTCCCCACATTGTTTCCCGATTCCCGGGACTCATCGTAACAATGTAATTGCATTTATCCTTCTCCCCAAAAACATCTTCTTTTGTTAACTGGATATATTCTTCATAAATTTGCCGCAAGTTTTTGGCCTATGGTGTAATGGTAGCACAGCAGCCTTTGGAGCTGTTAGTCTTGGTTCGAGTCCAGGTAGGCCAGCACTCACCTTTTTTTATAATCTGAAAGATTTTTGTTGCATGTTGCTTGTGTCTGCCATGGGAAATCGCTAAGTTTGCGTTCCTTTTGACAAAAGCCTAATAAAAATTAATGGACCCGGTTGTTAAAATATTCTCAGGAAGCGCCTCACGTTATCTGTCTAAAAAAATAGCAACGTGCTATGGGCAGCCTTTGGGAAACCTGACGATTCAGCGTTTCAGTGACGGTGAATTTCAGCCGGTACTGACCGAAAATGTGAGGGGTTCGTTCTTTTTCATTGTACAATCCACATTTGCTCCCTTTGACAACCTGATGGAACTGCTCATGATTATTGATGCCGCGAAAAGAGCGTCTGCCGAATACATTGTCGCGGTGATTCCCTACTTTGGGCTTGCCCGCCAGGACAGGAAAGACCGCCCGAGGGTATCCATAGGCGCGAAACTGGCGGCTAACCTGATTACCGCTTCTGGCGCTCACAGGGTGATGACGATGGATTTGCACGCGGGACAGATTCAAGGCTTTTTCGACATTCCGGTTGACCACCTGAACAGTTCGGCAATCTTTATTCCTTATATCGAGCAGTTGAACTTAAATAACATCACTTTCGCCTCACCGGATGTAGGCAGCACCGCGAGGGCAAGGTCTTATGCCCAGCACTTCAACGCTGACTTAGTGATTTGCGATAAATACCGCGTTCGCGCCAACGAAATCGCCCAGATGACCGTCATTGGCGATGTGAAAGGGAAAAACGTGATTCTCGTGGATGACATTATTGACACTGCGGGAACCATTTGTAATGCCGCCACCCTCCTGATGGAGAAAGGCGCGGAAAGCGTGAGAGCATTCTGCACACATCCGGTATTATCGGGCAACGCTTACGAGCGGGTGCAGAATTCCATGCTTGCGGAATTAGTCGTGTGCGACACCATTCCGATTAAAAGTGAAAAACCAAATGATAAAGTTCATGTGTTGTCCGTAGATGATATTTTTGCAACCGCTATCAGGCGCACGCATGAACATAAATCCATTACGTCTTTGTTTATTAATCCATATTAAAAAGAAAAATTGAATTAAAATGAAATCACTTACTTTGGAAGGTACAGAAAGGAAGGAACTCGGTGGCAAATATTCCGCAAGACTGAAAAGGGAAAACTTCGTTCCCTGCGTGTTATATGGCGGCAGCGAAATCGTTCATTTCTACGCGCCTTACACCTCATTCAAAAAGATTGTTTACAGTCCCGATTTCTTCAGCATTAAAATCACCATCAACGGCAAAGAATATGACACGTTGCTGAAAGAAGTGCAATTCCATCCGGTAACCGATAAAATCGTTCACCTTGATTTTCAGGAAATGACTCCGGGTAAAAAAGTTTCCGCTCAAGTGCCTGTGAAATTGGTAGGACAGGCGGCAGGCGCCAAAGCCGGTGGAAAATTGGTTCAAAAAATGCGCATGATTAAGTTGAAAGCGCTTCCTCAGGATTTGATTGAACACCTGGAAGTGAATGTAGAAGCATTGGAAATCGGAAAAGCGATTAAGGTGAAAGATATTCAA